>DATGLU010000064.1:0-3943 GCA_035294045.1 Roseiarcus sp.
AGCGGCGGAGATTTTGGAGCAAAGCGGCGTTGCGCCGGCCGGCGACGAACGACCGCACAAGGGAACGGTCGCCGGCGTCTTCCGAGAGCACCCCGCTCGCGGCGACGAGATCCTCGCGCTGCCCAATCCCTTCACGCTCGCCAATCAGCGCCTCGTGGCGATGAGGGCAAGCCCGATCGCATGGTAGCGGCAAGCATGGCGGAAGGCGCTTACGACTATATCGTGATCGGCGCGGGCTCGGCGGGCTGCGTCATCGCCAATCGTCTCTCCGCCGATCCGAAGCGGTCGGTTCTGCTGATCGAGGCGGGCGGGCGCGACCGCCACCCGCTCGTGCAATTGCCCATGCTCATGGGCAAGCTGATGCATTCGCGTCTTTACAATTGGCAGTACGAAACCGAGCCCGAGCCGGAGCTCGACGGGCGGCAGGTCTATTGGCCGCGGGGCAAGGCGTTGGGCGGCTCCTCGACGATTAACGGGATGATCTATGTGCGCGGCAATCGCCGCGATTACGATCGCTGGGCGCAGCTCGGCCTTTCCGGCTGGAGCTATGCGGAAGTCCTGCCTTATTTTCGCAAGTCGGAGGGGCATGTCGAACGGCGCGGCGCTCTTCACAGCGCCGATGGACCGCTGACGGTTTGCCGAGCGCGCGGCAAGAACCCGCTTTTCGACCTGTTCGTCGAGGCGGGCAAGCAGGCCGGCTACCCGATCAATGACGATTTCAACGGCGAGGAGCAAGAAGGCTTCGGCCGCTATGATTTCACGATCCGGGACGGCAAGAGGTGCAGCGCGTCGAAAGCTTTCCTTCGTCCGATTCTCGCCCGGCCAAATCTCGCCATCGCCACTCACGCCCTGACCCAACGCATCGTCATCGAGGGCGGCCGCGCTCTTGCAGTGGAATATAAGCAAAATGGCCAAAGCCTTCGCGCCCGCGCCGATCAAGAGATCATCCTCTCGGCCGGCGCGATCAATTCCCCGCAGATTCTCATGCTGTCCGGCGTCGGCGACGCCGACGAGCTTGCAACGCACGGCGTAAAGCCCGCGCATCACCTGCCCGGCGTCGGCAAGAATCTGCAGGACCATGTCGATGTCTGCCTCATTTACGAGGTCGTCAAGCCGATGACGCTCTATAGCGATTTGCGCGTCGACCGGCTTGTTCCGGCGATCCTGCGCGGCTTCTTGCTTGGCGATGGCGTCGCGACGACCTTCCCCTATGAAGGCGGAGCATTTCTGAAGTCCCGCCCCGGCCTCGAATCGCCTGACATCCAGGCGCATTTCATGCCGGCTTTGGAGAAGACCGCCAATCTCCACTGGCCGAAATTATTCAGCAAGGCCAGGGTCGAGGACAATCACGGCGTCACGATCCGCGTCGGCCCGCTCAATCCCGAGAGCCGCGGCGCGATCGCGCTGCGCTCGGCCAAGGCCGACGACCCGCCGCGCATTTTCGCCAATTACCTCAGCACGGAATTCGACAAGCAAACGACGACCGCCGGCGTCAGGATGCTGCGTGAAGTCATGGCGCAAAAGGCCTTTGCCGGCATTGTGGGCAAAGAGCTTGCGCCCGGCGCTGCCCTCAGCTCCGATGCGGAATTGCGACAATGGCTCAAAAGCGCCGGCGGCACCACGCTCCATCCGGTCGGCACGTGCAAGATGGGCCGCGACGCCATGGCCGTCGTCGACGAGAAGCTCAAAGTCCGCGGCCTCGAAGGCCTACGCGTCGCCGACGCCTCGATCATGCCGATCATTCCAAGCGGCAACACCAACGGACCGACGATCATGATCGGCGAGAAGGCCGCCGACATGATCATCCAAGCAAATGGTTGAGTTTTCCGGACGAGAGAACATGCCGCCGCCCCAGGAGACGATCCGCAAGAAGCGCGACGGCGTCGCGCTGAGCGCCGCTGAAATCGCCGCCTTCATTCAAGGCGCAACGCGGGGCGACGTCTCCGAAGGCCAGATCGGCGCCTTCACGATGGCGGTCTATCTCAATGGCATGACGATCGAGGAGACGGCGGCTTTGGCTTTGGCGATGCGCGATTCCGGCCGCGTCCTCGATTGGGCCGGCCTTGACCTGGACCGGGCCCGCCTGATCGACAAGCATTCCTCGGGCGGCGTCGGCGACGAGAAAATCACTTTGCTCGTCGTTCCCCTCGCCGCCGCCTGCGGCGTCCTCGTCCCCAACCTTTCCGGGCGCGGCCTTGACTACTGCGCCGGGGAAATCGACATGCTCGACGCGATCCCGGGCTATCAAACGGCGCCGCCGCCCGAACTCCTCATGCGGACGGTGCGCGAGGTCGGCGGCGCGATCATCGGCCCGACGCTCGACCTTGCTCCCGCCGATCGCAAGCTCTTCTATGTTCGCGACGTTACGGCGACCGTGGAAAGCGTACCGCTGATTACCGGCTCGATCCTCTCCAAGAAGCTCGCCTCGGCGCCGCGCGGCCTGGTCGTTTCCGTCGGCTCTGGCTCCGGCGCCTATATGGCGAGTCTTGCCGACGCCCGGCGGCTCGCAAGCAGCATGGCTGAGGTCGCGGCCCGCGCCGGGACGCCCAGCGTCATGCTTTTGACCGATCTTGATTCGGTGCTGGGGACTGCGGTCGGAAACGCCGTCGGCGTCGCCGAGACTGTGGAGTTTCTCACCGGCCGCCGCCGTGACCAGCGAGTCCTCGATCTGGTCCTTTCCCTCACTGCGGAAATGGTCGTCTTGGCCGGAATCGAGTCCGATCTCGCAGCCGGGCGCCGGCGGGCCGCCGCCATGCTCGAGAGCGGCGCGGCCGCCGAGCGCTTCGCGCGAATGGTCAAGGCGTTGGGCGGCCCTGCCGACTTCCTCGAGCGGATGGCGAGCTATCTTCCCACCGCGCCGGCGGTCCGCCCGGTCTTCGCGGAGCGCCCCGGCTTCATCGCCGGAATGAACGCCAAGGAGATTGGGCTGACCTTGGTCGCGCTGGGCGGCGGCCGCAAGCGGCCGGACGACGCGATCGACCTCGCCGTCGGTCTGACCGATTTCGTCCAGATCGGCGATTTCGCCGATCGCGACCGGCCGCTCTGCGTCGTCCATGCCCGCGATGACGGGAGCTATGAACTCGCCGCAAGGCGCGTTCGCGCGGCCGTCCGAACAAGCGCCGAATCCGCCGGCGCGGCCGGACCCGTCGTGAAGGAGCGGCTTGCGCGGCGGCCTTAGAATGTGGCCCGAAGAAGCGGTAAAAAGTTGACGCTTTGGTCAGGATACGGCATCGTTGCTTCTCGTCGCCGGGAGTCCAGGAAGAGCGCATCGCGTTGTTCGCAGGGATGAATTTCACCGCCGTCTCTGCCAGCGGCGATTGTTCGGCGAGAATGAGATGACAATGCGGTACAGATTTTCGTGAGTTCTGCGCGCCAGCGCAGCGGAGAGGGAGGATGTCATGACAAAAAAGATGGATGTCGAGCGGCCAACCGGCGGCGTGTCGCGCCGGTCGTTCCTGCAAGCGTCGTTCGGCGCGGCGACGCTCGCCGGCGCCCTTTCCTCGGTCAATATGGCGGCGGCGGCCGAAAACGGATTGGTCGCTTTGGTCCATACCCAGGCGGCCGGCGACAATGGGCCGATCGACTCGATGATCAGCGCCCTGAAGAAGCTGTCGAGCGAGAAGAAATTCCCGATCCGCACCATCTACGCCCAGGACGCCGCGACCTACGGCACCATTTTCAAGAGCCTCGCCGACGCTGGGGCGGCGGTGATCGTCGCCACCTTCAATGAAGTCGCCGAGCCGATGAAGGCGCTGGCGCCGAAATATCCCAAGACCAAGTGGATCCAGATTTTCGGCGATCCGATCAATCCGCCGATTCCGAATTTCGAAACCGTCTCGTACGACTATTATCTCGGCTGCTATCTTTCCGGCATGTTCGCGGCGAAAGTCTCGAAGACCGGCAAGATCGGCTATATCGGCGGCGTCAGCCTGCCGCCGCTCAA
>DATGLU010000065.1:0-5163 GCA_035294045.1 Roseiarcus sp.
CCCCCCCCGTCTTCGACGGGGGAGGGTCGTACCATCAGTACCCGTTCTGCACGCAGCGATAGCCGGAAGGCGTGGGCGCGGGCACGCTGTGGAAGCCGCGCGGGCAATCGCGGTTCGGGTTTCTCACGATGTCGCACCGGCCGTCCGGGGCGCGGTAATAGTTATGGCCGCAGCCGTTAAAGGCCAGTTGGACGCCGGCGAAAGGTCCGGCGGGCGCAGCGGACGTTTGGGCGTCAGCCGCGGCGAGCAGGCAAACGCTCGCGGCGAAGGCGAGAAGCGGGACGCGGAGATTGCGAAGCATGGGCCATCCTTGAATTTCGCTCGGGACGATAACGCCGCGACGCGGCGTCTGTTTCCGGGCGCAAAGCGCCTCGTGCGCTTACGGTCTGGCCTGGCGCTTCTCCGCCAGATATTCGCGCAATCCCTTTTCGCCGCGCGGCGTCGTCCAGTGGTGGTTCCAGGCGAAAGCCGGCCGCAGCAGCGGCGCCAGCAAGCGCAGAATTGGACGCAGCACGGTCACTTGCCAAATAATATCGACGTGAACGCCGCGATCGCGCGGGCTCAGCGTCGCGCTCCATAGTCCGTCGAAATCGCCAACGGTTTTCACGACGATCCGACGCTGGGGCTCGAGCGCTACGGACTCAAGCACGAAATTCAGCTCATAGGGGAGAAAACCGCGCGCTTTGACGCGGAATTGGTCGCCGACTTTTGGCTCGCCTCGGCCGACTATTCTTTCGGCCTCGAGATAGACGCCCTTCCACCAGAGCGGCAGCAATTCGCCACGCGAGAGGACGTCGTAAACCTCTTCGACGCTGGTCTCGGGGAGCTCCCAACTTTCCTCGAAGCGAAAGACGTTTGAGGGCATTGGCGTCCTCTCGTTCAGAAGCCGCCGCTGGCCGACGGCGGGCTTATTTCGTCTCCCTCATGCTCAACACGCTCAAAAAGCTGATCGCGGCGGCGGCGACGATGTAGTAGCCGACGCCTTGCAAGCCGACATGCTGGAGCAGCCATTGCGCGAAAGTCGGCGCGAGCGACGCGCCGAGAATGCCGCCAAGGTTGTACGCGGTCGAGGCGCCGGTATAGCCGACGCGGGTCGGGAAGAGCTCCGGCAGCAAGGCGCCGAGCGGCGCGAAGGTGAGGCCCATGACGCCGAGGGCCAGCGCCAGGAAGAGCAGAATCGACGCCATCCCGCCGCCTCCGAGTAGCGGCGCCAAAGCGAAACCGGTCAGCGCCGCCAAGGCTTGCGCCGCCAGCAAGACCGGGCGCCGGCCGAAGCGATCGGCGAGAAGGGCGGCGAGCGGCGTCGCCGCGGCCATGAACAAGACCGCGATGCACAGAAGGCCGAGGAAATCGGTGCTCGCGATATGGCGCTGATTGACGCCGTAGCTCAGCGCGAAAACCGTCGAGATGTAGAACAGAGCATAGCAGACGACGATCGCCAGCGCCCCTTGAAGCAGGGCGACGGGATGGCGGCGGACGACGTCGAGAAGCGGGACCTTGGCGCGCTCATGGCGCGCCATCGCCTGTTCAAAGGCCGGCGTCTCCGACAGCGTCACGCGGACATAGAGCCCGATCGCCACGAGCGCTGCGCTGGCGAGGAACGGGATGCGCCAGGCCCAGGCGACGAAGCCTTGTTGGCCGAGGCCGAGCAGCAGCAGGAGGAAAAGCCCGTTGGCGAGGAGAAAGCCGAGCGGCGGCCCAAGCTGCGGGAACATGCCGAACCAGGCGCGTCGCCCTTTGGGCGCGTTTTCGACGGCGAGCAGGGCCGCGCCGCCCCATTCGCCGCCCAAGCCGATTCCCTGGCCGAAGCGTAGCAGGCACAAGAGCCAGGGCGCGATCGCGCCGGCTTGCGCGTAGCCCGGCAGGAATCCGATCAGGGTTGTGGACAGGCCCATGACCAGCATCGAGGCGACCAGGGTCGATTTGCGGCCGATCCGGTCGCCGAAATGGCCGAACAGGACCGAGCCGACTGGGCGCGCGAGAAAGGCGATGCCGAACGTCAAGAAGGCTTTCAGCGCCTGCGATTGCGGCGCGGAATCGGGAAAGAACGTCTGGCCGATCACCAAAGCGGCGGCCGTGCCGTAGATGTAGAAATCGTAGAATTCGATCGTCGTGCCGACGAGGCTCGCCAGCACGATCCGCCTGACGCTCGTCTCCCCCTGCGCCGCGCCGTCGCGCGCCGCCGCAATCGTGGTCAAGGCCTGCTCCCCTTATGCGCTCCCCATCCGAGCGTCCGCTATTATCGGCCAATTGATGAAATTTCCATAATCCTGTTTAGTCCCCGCCTGTCGCGGCCGCTTCGGCGCCGCTCATCCCGACATAGCGAGCGACCGGTGACGCGCGGAGGATTTTTTGACTGAAAGCGGCGAGGCGATTTTCGACTACGTCATTGTCGGCGCGGGCTCGGCCGGCTGCGTTCTCGCCGACCGGCTGTCGGAGGACGGCCGCGCGGAGGTCCTGGTCCTGGAGTTCGGCGGCTCGGACCGCTCGCCGCTGATCCAGATGCCGGCCGCCCTTTCCATTCCGATGAACATGGAAAAGTACGATTGGCGCTTTCAGAGCGAGCCGGAGCCGCATTTGGACAATCGGCGCTTTCACGTGCCGCGCGGCAAGGTTCTCGGCGGCTCGTCGTCGATCAACGGCATGGTCTATGTGCGCGGCAACCCGTTCGATTTCGACCGCTGGGAGGAGGAGGGCGCGGCGGGATGGGCTTACCGCGACGTGCTTCCCTATTTTCGCCGCGCCGAAAGCCGGCGCGATGGCGGCGATTCCTATCGCGGCGGCGACGGCCCGCTGGCGACCGCCTATGGCCGGGCGGAGAACCCGCTCTACAAGGTCTTCATCGAAGCGGCGCGCCAGGCCGGCTACGACGCGACCAGCGACATTAACGGCGAAAAGCAGGAAGGGTTCGGCCGCTTCGACATGACCGTCAAGAACGGCGTGCGCTGGTCGGCGGCCAACGCCTATTTGCGGCCGGCGATGAAGCGCCGGAACCTTCATGTCGTCACCAACGCGCGGGCGACGAAGATTCTCTTCGAAGGCCGCCGCGCGAGCGGCCTGCGCTATCTGAGCGGCGGCGGGGAAAGGATCGCGAAAGCGCGCCGCGAAATCGTCGTGAGCAGCGGGCCGATCAACTCGCCGATTCTGCTCAAGCTCTCAGGAATCGGGCCGGCGCAGGAGCTGCGCGCTTTCGGCATTCCCGTGGTCCATGATCTGCCGGGGGTCGGCGAGAATCTCCAGGACCATCTCGAATTCTATTTCCAGGTCGCCTCCAGACAGCCGATCACGCTCTATGGCAGGACCGGCCTGTTCTGGCGCGGCTTGGTCGGCGCGCATTGGCTGCTGCGCAAAAAGGGGCTCGGCGCGACCAACCATTTCGAGGCCGGCGGCTTCATCCGCTCGCGGGCGGGCGTGCGCTATCCCGATATCCAGTACCACTTCCTGCCGCTGGCGGTGAGCTATGACGGCAAAGGCCTGGCGAGCGAGCACGGCTTTCAGGCCCATGTCGGCCCGCTGCGCTCGAAAAGCCGCGGCTGGGTGCGGTTGCGCTCGCCCGATCCGCGCGAAAAGCCGCGCATCCAGTTCAACTATATGAGCCATGAGGACGATTGGATCGAGATGCGCGCCTGCGTGCGCCTGACCCGCGAGATTTTCGCGCAGAGCGCCTTCGATCCCTATCGCGGCCGCGAGATCAAGCCGGGCGCCGATGTCGTCAGCGACGAGGCGATCGACGCTTTCGTCAAGCGCGACGTCGAGAGCGCGTACCATCCCTCCTGCACCTGCCGGATGGGCGCGAAGGACGATCGAAACGCCGTGGTCGACCCGGAAGCGCGGGTGATCGGCGTCGAAGGTCTGCGCGTCGTCGATTCCTCGATCATGCCGTCAATCACCTCGGGCAATCTCAACGCGCCGACGATCATGATCGGCGAGAAAGCCGCGGACATGATCCTCGGCCGCCCGCCGCTCCCGGCCTCCAACGCGCCGTACTATGAAGCGCCGAACTGGCGAACCGCGCAAAGGTAGATCTCCTCCCCCGCGAAGCGGGGGAGGGGGACCGCGCGCCAGCGCGGTGGAGGGGGCGGTCGGCGGTTGGGGATTATCCTGATGGGCCGGAGGCCCCCTCCACCATGCTTCGCATGGTCCCCCTCCCCCGTTTCGCAAAGCGAAACGGGGGAGGATAGACGCGAAATCCCGAAGATTCGCGCATTCGCGTAACAAATCCTTAGAGCGCGCCGGGCCATAATCCCGGCTGGTCTGTCCTGGACGAGCCGGCGCGGCCGCTCGTTCCTGCGACAGAAGCCGTCTTACGAGGACGCCATGCGTTTCGATACGTTCCGCCGCTTCGCCCAGGACCGCCGCGGCAATGTCGCGATGTATTTCGGCCTGGCCGCCATCCCGCTGATTTTCGCCGTCGGCATGGCGGTGGATTACGGCAACAACGCCCGCAAATGGTCGGAGCTCAACGCCGCCGCCGACGCCGCCGCCCTTGCCGCGGTGACGCCGGCGATGATGGCCTCCAGCGATGCGACGGCCCAGACCGCCGCGACCAACATTTTCACGGCGCAGGCCAATACGATTTCCAACATCGTGCCCGGCACGATGGTGACGAGCGTCACCATCACCGATAGCGGCCTGACGCGAAAGGTCGATGTGGCGTATACCGCGCAGGTTTACAACGTATTCGGCGGCATACTGGGGCAGAAAACAATGCCCGTCAGCGGCCACGCGCAGTCCAACGGCGCGACCCCGCCCAATGTCGACTTCTATCTCCTGCTCGACACGTCGCCATCGATGGCTATTCCCGCTACCGCAAACGGCATCGCAAAGATGATCGCGAATACGCAAGCGCAGTCCGATGGTAGCGCCAAAGGTTGCGCTTTCGCGTGTCACGAATCGAATCCAAGCGCTGAAAGTCCACCCCTCAATAACCCGAACGGGGAGGACAACTACGCGCTCGCCAAATCACTGACAGATCCGGATACAGGCGGCATGGGCATCACGCTGCGCATCGATCAGGTCGCTAACGCAGCAAACGCGATGGTGAGCTCCGCAATCAACACAATGAGCCAGAACCAGAGCAATTATGGCTGGACGCCGAACTACCGGATCGCCGTCAACACGTTCGATCTCGGCATACATTCTTTATACCCTATAACAACGCCT
>DATGLU010000066.1:0-2754 GCA_035294045.1 Roseiarcus sp.
AGCGCGCCATGAT
Source organism: Roseiarcus sp. (assembly GCA_035294045.1). Classification (GTDB taxonomy): domain Bacteria; phylum Pseudomonadota; class Alphaproteobacteria; order Rhizobiales; family Beijerinckiaceae; genus Roseiarcus. The sequence goes on from DATGLU010000066.1 coordinate 14, forward strand.
CGAGCCGCCGCGCGAGACGATGCCGGTGACGCGTTTGGCGGTGAGCGGCACATGGGCGAGCCGCACGCCGGCATGGATGGTGAAATAGTCCACGCCCTGTTCGGCCTGCTCGATCAGCGTGTCCTTGAACACTTCCCAATCGAGCTTGAGCGGATCGCCGTCGACCTTTTCCAGCGCCTGGTAGATCGGCACGGTGCCGATCGGCACGGGCGAATTGCGGACGATCCAGGACCGGATGTTGTGGATATTGCGCCCGGTGGAGAGGTCCATCACCGTGTCGGCGCCCCAGCGGATCGCCCAGACCAGCTTCTCGACCTCCTCGGCCGCGCCGGAGGTGACGGCGGAATTGCCGATATTGGCGTTGACCTTGACCAGGAAATTGCGGCCGATCGCCATCGGCTCCAGTTCGACATGATTGATATTGGCGGGAATGATCGCGCGGCCGCGCGCCACTTCCTGGCGGACGAATTCCGGCGTCACGAATTGCGGGATGGCGGCGCCGAAGCTCTCGCCGTCGGCGAGCCTTTCCGCGGCCTGCTCCGCCGCCGCCTCGCGCGCCAGATTCTCGCGATAGGCGACATAGATCATCTCCTCGGTGACAATCCCGGCGCGGGCGAATTCGAACTGCGTGACGAGCTGGCCGGGCTTGCCGGCGCGAAGCGTACGCTCGGCGGGGCATTGCGGCACGAGCTTGTCGTTCGAAATGTTGCCGTTGTCCTCCGGCTTCACCGCGCGCCCTTGAACCGCCTCGAAACCTCGCGCGGCGATCCAGGCCTCGCGCACCGGCCGTAACCCCTTGCCGAGATCGATGCGGGCGTCGGCCTCCGTATACGGGCCGGACGGATCATAGACGCGGACCGGCGGCTCGGACGGATCGCTCAAGGCGATCTCGCGCAACGGCACGCTGATGTCCGGGCGGGCCTTGACCTGCGCGTAAATTTTCCGTGAGCCGGCGATCGGCCCGGTGGTCACGCTCTGCGGCGCCTGCTGCAACGTTTTCGGCGTGACGTGCTCGTTCATCGGCTTTCCTTCCCGCGTTTGCCGCCGGCCGGTCTGGCTTGGGGATTGGGGAAAGCCGGTGATTTCGGCTTATAAAACCTCGTCCCTACGCCGGCACGACCCGGATCAGGTTCAAAGGGTCCGGCGCTCACCGCCGTCTCAGCCCTAGAAAGGGGGCTCCCCTCGAGCAGGCTGAAATCTGGGCCTGATGGGGGCGGGAGTCAATGGGATGTCTTTGCCGCCCGCCTCCGTCCGCCGCTGCTTAAGGCGCGTGAGAGCGGTTGTGATTTCAAGAACTAGATGATATGAAATCAATGTGCAATGGTTTACGCGAGATCGGACGTGACTGCGGTCAGCAGAGTCTTGGAGCGGCTCCGGGATGGCGGAGGGCTTCAAGGCAAAGACATCGCCAATATCGTCGCCGTGTCGCCGGCCACGGTTTCGCGCTGGTCAAACGGCAAGGCGACGCCGGATCTCAGAACGCAGACCGTTATCGCCGAACTCCGCTACATTGTGGATCGGCTCGCTGATTTTTACACCCCGGACGAGACGAGGCTTTGGCTGCACGCGCGCCATCCGATGCTCAACAACGAGCGAGCCATCGATCTCATCAATCAAGGGCGGACCGAAGAGGTTCTCGCCGTCATCGAGGCGCTGGATTCTGGGGCTTACGCCTGAGTGGCCGAGGATGGCCGAAGGGCGCGCGACCTCGGATTGCTCGACGCCGTCGACGCATTCGCACGCGAGGCGCTCGACGCCGAAGTCTGGCGCGTCGTCCGGTCCGGCCGCGATCCGACGCTTGGCAGTCCGTCGCGGAGCCGTTGGTGCAACGGCGCATTCGACGTCCTCTATACATCGTTCGAGCGAGATGGAGCGATCGCCGAAATAGACGCGCTCCTCGCGATGCAGCCTGTATTTCCGTCGAAAGTCGAGTGGTTCGCTCATAAGCTGACGGTCGCCGCGACCCAGACGCTAAGGCTTGCCGACCTCGCGACTTTGCAAAGACTAGGCGTCGATGCGGCTCGCTACGCGGTTCGGGAATACAGCCGAACGCAAGAAATTGCCGACGCCGCGTTCTTCCTCGGCTTCGACGGCCTCATCGCGCCGAGCGCGCGATGGAGATGTTTGAACCTTATCCTGTTTACGGAGCGAATTCCGCCAGAGCAAATCAGAGTGTCGCAAATGGACGAGGCTGCGATTGTTTGGGACGAATGGCGCAAGAAAACGCGCAAATAGGCAGTATTTGGCGACAATGAAAGGGCTACCGCTCCGCGTGTCTGTCTAGGGGCGCGCGCCTCCGCTCTGCTCGGCAGTTCGACTTGCCCTCCGGCCGGCGTCGGAAGGCGGCGGCGTCGGAGCGTCGTTGTTCTGGTCTCGGGCGCACCCCATGTAAGGCGGTAGCATGATGCGAGGCGAAACCGAATGAACGCAGCGAGCCGCGAAGCCTATTGGCGGCAGGTCTATGCGAGCAAGGGCGAGGAGGACGTGAGTTGGTTCCAGGAGAACCCGACGCCTTCGCTCGATATGATCGCACGGACGGGCGCTGGCCTCGACGCGAAAATCATCGATATTGGCGGCGGCGCCGCGCGGCTGGTCGACGCGCTGCTCGACAAGGGCTTCCGTGACATCGCCGTGCTCGACCTTTCGGAGACGGCGCTGGCGACCGCCAAGACGAGGCTGGGCGAGCGGGCGCGCGCCGCGCGCTGGATCGTCGCCGACGCGACGCAATGGCGCCCCGAGCC
>DATGLU010000067.1:0-5214 GCA_035294045.1 Roseiarcus sp.
TGACGATCCAGAGCGCGGTGGCGATCGCCGGCGGCTTTTCGCCGCGCGGCTATCAGGCCGGCGCCGACGTGACCCGCATGGTCAATGGACGCCTGGTGACCGCTTGGGAGCCGCTGACTTTCCCGGTCAGGCCCGGCGATACGCTGACAATTCGGGAACGTTTCTTTTAGGTTATCGCCTTATTGGAGGGACTCCGGAAGAATCCAGGAGTTCCGGCGATGAGCGCCGCCCGCAGCCTCGACGCCCACAAACTGCGCATCGTCCACGTCTTTCGTGCGCCGCTCGGCGGCTTGTTTCGCCATGTGATCGATCTCGCCTGCGAGCAAGCCGCCCGCGGCCACGACGTCGGCCTGTTCTTCGACAGCGAATTTCGCGGCGACAATGTCGCCGCTGCGCTCGCGCGCCTTGGAGGCGGCCTGCGCCTCGGCGCGCATGGCTGCCCGATCAAGCGCAATCCGCATCCCGGCGATATCGGCGCGATGCTGAAATTCTCGGCGCTGCTGCGCCGGCTACGGCCCGACATTGTCCATGGGCACGGCTCGAAAGGCGGCCTCTATGCGCGCCTGCCCGGATTTTTCGCCCGCGCCGACGGGCCGGCGCGCGCCTATACGCCGCATGGCGGAAGCTTCAACTTCAAGCCGGGAACCGCGCAGCACCGGCTCTTCATGACGACGGAAAAAGCGTTAAGCTTCGCGACCGACGTGTTCCTGTTCGAGAGCGCCTATATCGCGCGCCGCTACGAGTCCTATGTCGGCGTCGATCACGGAATCCGGCGCATCGTCGCCAACGGCGTCGGACCGGCGGAATTCAGGCCGATCGAGCCGGCCCCTGACGCCGCCGATCTCCTCTATGTCGGCGAATTGCGCGCCGCCAAAGGCATCGACACGTTGCTCGAGGCGATCGCGCTCGCCGAAGCGCGTTTCGGCAAATCGCTGCGCGCCGTTCTGGTCGGCTCGGGGCCGGACAAGGAGATGCTGCTCGCTGAGGCGGAAAGGCTCGGCGTCGCCGGGCAAATTTCCTTCGTCGGCCCGTTGCCGGCGCGCCAGGCCTTCCGTCTCGGCCGGGTCCTGGTCGCCCCATCCCGCGCCGAATCCTTGCCCTACATCATCCTCGAAGCGGCCGGCGCGCAATTGCCGATCGTCGCCACCAATGTCGGCGGCATACCGGAAATTTTCGGGCCTTATGCAGGCCGGCTCGGCCCCTGCAACGATCCGGCCGACCTCGCCGCGCGCATTCTTGCGACGCTCGATCTTTCCGACGCCGACCGAAAGGCGCGATGCGCTGAGCTTGCCGCCCATGTCGCGGCGAACTTCTCGATCAAGACCATGGTCGATTCCGTGCTGGAAGGCTACCGCGCCGCGTTGGCGCGGCGCTTGCGGCGCCAAGCCGGCGAAGCCGCCGCGAAAGTCGCCTCGACCACCTGACCGCCATGAACGCCATTTCTCCGCAAAAGCTGCGCGCCGCCCCCGATTCTTCGTCGCCTTCACCACCGCAGGCGGCGGCTTCGCGCTCCAAGCTGCTTGAAGAACTCGCCGCCGAGCCGGCCAAGCCGCGCTATTCCTCAGTCGTGCTCGCCGGTCTGGTGCGCGCCGCGGAATTGATCATCATCGTAATGTCCGCGATTCTCGTTCATCGCCTCTACGTCGCGCCAAGCGCCGGCTACGCCCCGAGCTACTTCATCATCGCCGTCGCGGTCGCGCTTCTCTCGATGGTCGTTTTCCAGGGGCTTCAGACCTACCATCCGACCGCGTTTCGTCAGCCGATCCGGCAGGTCTTCCGCATTGCCGGCGGCTGGTCCTTCGTCTTCCTCATCGTCTTCGCGGCGATCTTCTTCCTGAAGCTGGACGGCGTGATTTCCAGAGTCTGGGTGGCGACCTGGTTCCTGCTCGGGCTCGCGGCGCTCGCCGTTGAGCGGGCGATCCTTTCGCGCATCGCCCTGACCTTGGTCCGCGCCGGCCGGCTTGACAGGCGGACGGTGGTCGTCGGCGGCGGCGACTTCGGCCGCGATTTGCTGCGCGATCTCGCCAAGGCGCGCCATTCCGAAATCAAGATGCTCGGCGTCTTTGACGATCGCGGCGACGATCGCTCGCCCGAAACCGTCGAAGGGTTCGCCAAGCTCGGCAATGTGGACGATCTCGTCGACTTCGCCCGTCATACGCGGATCGACCTCGTCATTTTCGCTCTACCGATCACCGCCGAGCAGCGCATCCTGGAAATGCTGCGCAAGCTCTGGGTCCTGCCGATCGATATCAGGCTCGCCGCCCACGCCAATCGCCTACGCTTCCGGCCGCGCTCCTATTCTTATGTCGGCCATGTCCCGGTCCTCGACATACTCGACAAGCCGATCGCCGATTGGGACGTGGTGATCAAGCTGGCCTTCGACAAGCTCGTCGGCGGGCTGGCGCTGATCGCGCTGTCGCCGATCCTTTTAGCGACAGCGCTCGCGGTCAAGCTCGATTCGCCGGGTCCAGTACTGTTCCGCCAGAAGCGCTACGGCTTCAACAACGAAATGATCGAAGTCTTCAAATTCCGCTCGATGTATGTCGACCAAACCGACGCCAACGCCGCCAAGCTCGTCACCAAAAGCGATCCCCGCGTGACGCGTGTCGGCCGCTTCATCCGCAAGACTTCGCTCGACGAATTGCCGCAGCTCTTCAATGTCGTGTTCAAGGGCGACTTGTCGCTGGTCGGACCGCGGCCGCATGCGGTTCACGCCAAGGCCGCCGATCGGCAATATGACGAAGTCGTCGACGGCTATTTCGCTCGCCATCGCGTCAAGCCTGGCATTACCGGCTGGGCGCAGATCAACGGTTGGCGCGGCGAGACCGATACGCCGGAAAAAATCCAGCATCGCGTCGAGCACGACCTTCATTACATCGAGAACTGGTCGATCCTGCTCGATCTCTATATTCTCGCGATCACGCCCTATTCGCTGATCAAAACGAAGAACGCGTACTAGCGCATGGCGGCTTGGCGAACCCTCATCTCATTCCCGCGCAAGCGGGAATCCAGGGAGCCTCCGGACTCGCAGGATAGAGCGGACTGGATTCCCGCTTGCGCGGGAATGACAGTGCGTCAGCGTGAATCCCGGCGATGACCGTCGCGGATTCCGCCGGGACGCACGGCGCGTCGGCCAGTCTCTCGGTCAGCAAGCTGCAACGCGCGCTGCTCTGGCTGTTCGTCGCCAGCGGCGCTCTCGCCAGCATCGAGCCTTCGCCATACGAGCTGATGTTCATTCCGGCGTTGCTGGCTTTCGGCTGGCGCGACCTCCTGTTCGATCGCGCCATGGCGCCGCTGATCGTCGGACTGGCTTTGTTCAATGTCGGCGGCGCGCTGTCGCTCCTGCCTTACATCGATCAGCGCGAGAGCTATATGTTCTCGGCGATCTCGCTCTATATATCGGTGACGGCGATCTTCTTTGCCGCCTTGGTCGCCAAGGCGCCGCTGGACCGGCTCGCCGTCATCCGCTCCGGCTATGTCGTTGCGGGAATGATCGCCGGCCTTGCCGGCATTCTCGGCTACTTCAACGTCGCCGGCCTTGCAGAGCATTTCACGCTTTATAATCGCGCCTCCGGCACCTTCAAAGACCCAAACGTGCTCGGCCCTTTCTTGGCGCCGCCGCTGATCTGGCTCTCCCAAGCGATTCTGCTGCGGCAGGCCAAAGGCTTTGTGCGTACCTACCTGCCGCTTCTTGTGATGCTTACCGCGCTGCTCTTGAGCTTCTCGCGCGGCGCCTGGGGCGTATGGGTCGCCTCGACGCTGATGATGATCGGTCTGACCTATTTGACGACTCCCTCTTCTCGGCTGCGACGACGCATCGTGATAATCACTGTCCTCGGCGCCGCGGGCATCGTCGTGCTGCTTGCGATCGCGTTGTCGATCCCCGCCATACACAGCGTCTTCGAAATTCGTTTTTCGCTTAAACAGGATTACGATGTCGGCCAGACCGGCCGTTTCGGCGACCAGTGGCGCTCCATTCCGATGCTGCTCGACCGGCCGCTCGGCTTCGGCCCGCTGCAATATCGCAACCATTTCGAGGGCGTCGATCCGCACAACGTCTATGTGAACGCCTTCGCCTCCTATGGCTGGATCGGCGGCCTATGCTACGCGGCGCTGATCGCCGCGACGGTCGCGCTCGGCTGGCGCCTGGTCTTTCAGCGCACGCCGTACCAAACCGAGGCGATCGCCATTTGGTCCTGCCTCTTCGTGCAGATTCTGCAAGGCTTCCAGATCGACACCGATCATTGGCGCCATCTGTTCCTGCTCCTCGGCGCGCTGTACGGATTGCTGGCGGCGACGCGGCTCTACAATCGGCGCAAACTCGTCGAGGACGCTGTCATTCCCGCGCAAGCGCGAATCCAGGAAGCCGTCGCGCTTGAAGGATAGACCGTACTGGATTCTAAGCTTTCGCGGGAATGACGCGGGACCTATCGCCGCGCCAGCGCGAAGGCGTAGGTCGTCAGCCAGCGCCACTCGCGCGCTTCGGCGAGGCGCTGCAAGGCCGCGTCGATTTCGCGCAAGAGCGGGATATGACGGAAATAGCCATGGCCCCAGAACGGCGCGATGAGCACTTCCGAGAAGCCGCAGGCCTTGAGGACCGGCTCGACCTTGGCCTGATCGGAGAAGCACAAATCGTAGCGCGCCGGGAATTTCGGGTAATCGCCCTCATGGCGATTGGGGAAGAAGAAGCGCAGGACGCGCGCGGTCAGCGCTTCGGGAAAAACCAGATTGATGAGGTAAGGCGGCGCATAAAGCGTCGGGTTAAAGCTCAGCGCGACGCCGCCCGGCGCGAGCAACGCGGCCATATTGGCCCAGGCTTTGCGCCCGTCGGCGACATGCTCCATCACCATGCGCGAGACCACGAGATCGAACTTGCCATGCAGGGCCGGATCGATTTCTCCGGCAATGTCGAACTGCGCTTTTTCGAATTCCTGAGGACCCATCGCCAGTTCTTGCGCATCGACGTCGTTGACCGTCACCGCGATCCCGGCGGCGGACGCCTCGCCGGGGGTCAGCAATGGCCCGCGGCCGCCGCCGATCTCGAGCATGCGCGTCGGCTCGCCGTCGCGCCGCCGGCTCGCCTGGGCGAGGCCCAGGACGACGGAGCGGTAATTCTCCCAGGCCCAGGCTTCGGAACTGTCATAGCCAAGCCGCTGGAACGGTCCGGCGAGAAATCGCGAAGGCGCAAGGCGGCGCGCGACGCGCGCCTGGCGT
>DATGLU010000068.1:0-2890 GCA_035294045.1 Roseiarcus sp.
TCCTGCTGCCATCGCCGAGCGGAGGCGTCAAGGTCAAGCCGGCTTCGCCGGTCGCTCCGCTTTCGCGTCGCGAACCTTGACTCCTCCCCTCGGCGATGGCGTCAGTCGCTACTGAGAACTTTGGTGACAAAAGCGGCCTTGGGCCGACTTTTGTCACCAAAGTTCTCAGTAGCCAAAATGCCGCGCCGGCCGATCGCAGTCACCCGAAGGGCCGTAGCGTAGCGAAGGACCCGCCATAGCGCCTCTCGGGCCAGCGTACCTTTTCACGATCGTTCGGGGCGCTATGGCGGGTTGACGGCCGGTCGGCCGGCGTGGCGCCGCGGCGCTGCCCGTTTCTCCTTGACGCCGCTCCAAGTCCCCGGCGAGGATCGCGGATGTTCTCCGCCACCCTCCTCACCCTCTTCCCCGAAATGTTTCCGGGCCCGCTCGGCCTGTCGCTTGCCGGCGACGCTCTCGCGCGCGGCCTTTGGTCGCTCGAAACGCTGAACATCCGCGCGCATGGGATCGGCCGGCACCGCGCGGTCGACGATACGCCTTCCGGCGGCGGGCCGGGCATGGTGATGCGCGCCGACGTGCTGGCGGCGAGCCTCGATGCGGCGCTGAAAGAGGACGATCCGCGCCCGCGCCTGATCATGAGCCCGCGCGGCGAGCGGCTGACGCAAGCGCGGGTCAAGGCATGGGCGGCGGGGCCGGGGCTGATCATCGTCTGCCCGCGCTTCGAAGGGGTCGACGAGCGGGTGATCGAGGCGCGCCGCCTCGTCGAAGTGTCGATCGGCGACTACGTTCTGTCGGGCGGCGAGATCGCCGCTCTGGCGCTGCTCGACGCTTGCGTGCGGCTGATTCCCGGCGTGATGGGTAAGACGGAATCGGGCGCGGAAGAGAGCTTCGAATCCGGTCTGCTCGAATATCCGCACTATACGCGGCCGCGCGAATGGGAGGGCCGGGCGATCCCCGACGTGCTGCTGAACGGCGACCACGCGCGGATCGCAAAATGGCGGCGCGAGCAGGCGGAGAGACTGACGCGAGCGCGGCGGCCGGACCTGCTGAAGGATTGAGCCGGCGCCCGGGAATTGCCTTCTCCCCGCTTCGCGGGGAGAAGGTGGCGCGAAGCGCCGGATGAGGGGCTGCGCAGGACTTGAAAGGTACGCTCCCGACGAGACGCCAATCACGTCATTCGGCGCTGCCCCTCACCCGGCCGCTTCGCGGCCACCCACTCCCCGCTGCGCGGGGCGAGGGGATTCGCGCGGCGAGGCCGTACCGTCGCGCAATGACTTCTCGCCCTATTCCGCCGCCGCCGGCGCGAGGCCCGGCGCGAAGCCGCGCGGCGCCTCGCTCTTCGGCGCCGGCGCTTTGCGCTCGCCGAGCGATTTGCGGAACCAGAGCGCGTACATGGCCGGCAGGAAGAACAGCGTCAGGAAGGTCGCAACGAACAGGCCGCCCATGATCGTCACCGCCATCGGGCCCCAGAAAGCGCTTTCTGAGAGCGGAATCATCGCGAGGATCGCGGCCAGCGCGGTCAAGGCGACGGGGCGCGCGCGCCGGACCGTCGCCGAGACGATCGCCTCGCGCCGCGAGAGGCCGAGCTCGCGCACGTCCTTTTCGATCTGGTCGACCAGGATGATCGTGTTGCGCATGTCCATGCCGGCAAGCGCGATGAGGCCGAGCAAGGCGACGCAGCCGAACGGCCGGTCGGCGATCAGCAGCGCGACGGAAGCGCCGATAATGCCGAGCGGCGCAGTAAAGAAGACGACGGCGAGGCGCGAGAAGCTCTGCAACTGCAGCATCAGCAGCGTCAACATGCCGAGCCCCATGATCGGGAAGAGGACGAAAATCGAGGCATTGCCCTTCTGCGATTCCTCGATCGCGCCGCCGATTTCGAGGCGGTAGCCCGGCTCGAGGCTGTTGCGGATGTCCGCGAGCTTCGGCCAAAGCGCGTTGGTCACGTCCGGCGCCTGCGCGCCGTCGACGACGTCGGCGCGGGCGGTGATCGCGGCGTCGCGGTTGCGCCGCCAGATGATCGGCTCTTCCGAGCCGTATTGGACATGCGCGACTTGCGACAGCGGCACGGCGAGCCCGTCATGCGAAAGGACGGTCAAGCTGCCGAGATCGGCGAGATCGGCGCGCTCGGACGCAATCGCGCGGGCGACGACGTCGACTTTCTCCTCACCCTTGCGGATGGTCGTCACGGTGACGCCGCCGATCAGGGTCTGCAGTGTTTGGGCGAGGTCTTGCGGCGTAAGGCCAAGCGCGCGGGCCCGCGCCTGGTCGACTTCGAGCGTCACCGAGGGCATTTTCTCGTTCCAGTCGAGATGCGGATCGATGACGCGCGGATCGGTTCGCATCACGTCGCGGACGCGATAGGCGATCTCGCGCGCCTTTTCGGGGTCCGGACCGATGACGCGGAACTGGACCGGGAAGCCGACCGGCGGGCCGAAATTGAAGCGGTCGACGCGCACCCGCGCTTGCGACAGCGCGCCCGCCGCCACCGCCTTGTCGATCCTGGCCTTCAGGCGCTCGCGCGCCTCGATGTCCTTGGCGACGATCACGATCTGCGCGAAGGCTTCGTTCGGCTGGACGGGCAGGAGTCCAAGCCAGAAGCGCGGCGAGCCCTTGCCGATATAGGTCGTGTAGGAGAGCGCGTCGGAACCGCCGGCGAGCAGATTCTCCCCTTCGCGCGCCGCTTGCGACGTCGCCGCGATCGACGTCCCCTCCGGCATGCGGATTTCGAAAAACAATTCCGGCCGCTCGGATATCGGAAAGAATTGCTGCTGGACATGCGTGAAGGCCGTCAGGCCGACCGCGAGCAGGCCGACAACCGCGAGGATGACCAGGAAGGGCCGCGCGACGCAGAATTCGAGCGCGCGGCGGAAGGCGCGATAGAAGCGCGTAT
>DATGLU010000069.1:0-3619 GCA_035294045.1 Roseiarcus sp.
TGGCGAGATCAAAAGGCTTGACCAGGAATTCGTCGACGCCGGCGGCGAGGCAGGCGCGCCGATCCGAATCCATCGCATTGGCGGTCAGGGCGATGATCGGCGTCGGCCTGACGCCTTGCTCGCGCTCGGCGCGCCGGATCGCCCGCGTCGCCTCCAGGCCGTCGATGCCGGGCATTTTGACGTCCATCAGGACGATGTCGAAACGCGGCCGCTCGCCGCGCGCCGCCGCCGCGCCGAGGCGCGAAGCCTCGCCGCCGTCACGGGCGCGCGTCACCTCGAAGCCGAGGCGGCGCAGCGCCTTTTGCGCGATCGTCGCGTTGATGTCGTTGTCCTCGGCAAGCAAGGCGCGGAGCAGGCCGCGGCCGTTAGGCGGCGCGGCGATCGCCGGCCTGGCTGCGGGCGCTGCCGGGAACTCGGCCGCCAGCCGGTCGAAAAGCGAGCGGGCCCTGACCGGCTTGACCAGCCAGCCGTCGAAGCCGCGAAGGGATGTCTCGCCAAAGGCCCGCCGTTCGAATGGCGAGAAGAGAACCAGGCTTTTCGGCGCGCCGGCGGCGCGGGCGGCGAGCGCCAGGCGGTTGGTCGCCTCGACGCCGAGCGCGCAATCGACGATCACCAGGTCGGGATGCGGGCCGGCGGCGAGCGCCGCCAGGCCCTCTTCGAGCCCCTCGGCGCGGCGAACCTCGACGCCGGCTTCGCCGAGCCTGGCGGCGATGGCCGGAGCTTCGAAGGGCGAATGGGCGATGATCAGAGCATGCGCGCCGGCGAGCTTCAGCGCCGGCGGATTGTCTTGCGCCTTCGGCCGCTCCTGCGCTTTGACCACGATGGCGAAGGCGAAAACCGAGCCGCCGCCCGGATTGTCGGCGAGGGTTAGATCGCCGCCCATCAGCCCGACGATGCGCCGCGAAATCGCCAGGCCCAAGCCGGCGCCTTCATGACGGCGCGCGTTCGAGCCGTCGCCTTGCTCGAAATCCTCGAAAATCGCGGCGCGGCGGTCGGCCGGCACGCCGGGGCCGGTATCGGCGACCTCGAAGCGCAGGCGGCCGTCCGCGACGCGGGCGACGCTAACCCCGACGCCGCCCCGCTCGGTGAATTTCACCGCATTGCCGGCAAGATTGGTGAGGACCTGGCGCAGCCGCATGGCGTCGCCAAACGCCAAGCGGGGCACGTCCGCCGCGATCGAGGCGGCGATTTCGAGGCCCTTGCTCTGGGCGCGCGGGGCGAGCAATTCGACCACGCCCTCGACAAGCTGATGAAGATCGAACCACTCGCTGACCAACGCCAACCGGCCGGCCTCGATTTTCGAAAAATCGAGGATTTCATCGATCAAGCGGACCAGCGCCGAGCCTGAACTGCGGATCGCCTCGACATAGCTTGCATGTTCGGGATCGAGCGGCGCCTCCCGCAACAGGTCGGCCATGCCGAGAATGCCGTTGAGCGGCGTGCGGATTTCGTGGCTGACCGTGGCGAGAAAGCGCGATTTCGCCTCGCTCGCCGCCTCGGCCCGCTCGCGCGCCTCGGCCTCGGCCTTCAGCCGCCAGACCTCGTCCCGCAACGCTTCGTTCGCCGCCTCGGCCTTGGCGGCGCGCATCTCGGCGCTGCGGCGCAGGCGCGCCAGGCTGAGCCCGCAGGCGAAAGCCAAAGCAAGGCCCGGCCCGGCGGCGATGGCCAAGGCGTGCGCCGAGAGGAGCATCGAGAGGGTGGTCGAATCCATGGCCGCCAGGCGTTGCGCGCCGGCCGAAACGGCCGGCGCCCCGCATCAATTTGACAGAGCGCGGTTGAGAAACGGTTTCTGCGATGGTTCAAAGGACGCGCAGTCGGCGCGACGCATAACGGAGAGATTTTCGCGTTCCGGAGCTTCCGATTGAACTCGCGTTCGGGATCATCAAGAGCTCACGCCGCGATCGCCGCGCGCTCGCCGCCGGCGCGGTACGATAGAGCCTCGGCGAGATGGGCGCGGCCGACGGCGCCGCCGCCGTCGAGATCGGCGAGGGTGCGGGCGAGCTTGAGGACACGGTGATAGCCGCGGGCGGAAAGCCGCATCCGCTCGGCCGCCTCGCGCAGCAACGCCAGCCCCGAAGCGTCGGCGTCGAGGACCTGTTCGACAATGCCCGCCGGGGCGGCCGCGTTACAGGCGACTTGCGGCAGGTCCAGTGCGCGATAGCGCTCGGCTTGAATCTCGCGCGCCGCGGCGACGCGTTCGGCGACCTCCGCGGAGCCTTCCGCCGGCGCCGGGAGCAGGAGGTCGGCGGCCGTCACCGCCGGCACGTCGATGGTCAAATCGAAGCGGTCAAGCAAAGGACCGGAAAGCCGCGCCTGATATTGCGCCATGCAGCGCGCATTTGGCGCGCGCGAGCAGGAATAGCCGGGCTCGCTGGCATGGCCGCAACGGCAGGGATTCATCGCCGCGATCAATTGAAAGCGCGCCGGATAGACGATGCGATGATTGGCCCGGGCGATCGCCACTTCTCCGGTTTCGATCGGCTGGCGCAAGCTGTCGAGCGCCTGCGGGCTGAATTCCGGCAATTCGTCGAGAAACAGCACGCCCTGATGGGCGAGGGAAATCTCGCCGGGCCGCGCATGGACGCCGCCGCCAACCAGAGCCGCCATCGAGGCGGAATGATGCGGCGCGCGAAACGGCCGCCGGTCGGTCAGCGCGCCGCCGGCGAGATTGCCGGCGATCGAATGGATCATCGAGACTTCGAGCAATTCGCGCGCCGAGAGCGGCGGCAGGATCGACGGCAATCGTTGCGCCAGCATCGATTTGCCGGCGCCCGGCGAGCCGCTCATCAGAAGGTTGTGCCCGCCGGCCGCCGCCACTTCGAGCGCCCGCTTGGCGTTTTCCTGGCCCTTGATGTCGCGAAGGTCGGGCGTCGGGCCGCTCGGCGCGCGCAAGGCCGGGGCGGGCCGCGCCAACACTTGCGTCCCTTTGAAATGATTGGCGAGCTGAATGAGCGAGCGCGGCGCCAGAATGTCGAGCTCGCTCGACGCCCAGGCCGCTTCCGGCCCGCAGCCGGCGGGACAGATCAGGCCATGGCCGCGGGCATTGGCCGCGATGGCGGCGGGCAGCGCGCCGGCGACGGCGCTCACGGCGCCGTCCAGCGCAAGCTCGCCGATGACCGTGTAGCCCTGCAACGCGTCAGGCGGAATCGCGCCGATCGCCGCCATCACGGCGAGGGCGATCGGCAGGTCGTAATGGCTGCCTTCTTTCGGCATGTCGGCCGGGGCGAGATTGACGGTGATGCGCTTGGCCGGCAAAGCAAGGCCCGAGGCGATCAAAGCGGCGCGGACCCGCTCGCGCGATTCTCCCACCGCTTTGTCGGCGAGGCCGACGATCATGAAGGCGATGGCGCCCGGCGCGATCTGCACTTGAACGTCGACGGGGCGCGCCTCGATGCCCTCGAAGGCCACTGTCGATACGCGCGCGACCATGCCGCCCCCTCGCTTGCCCCGCGTCGTCGCGACAACGCCCGGTTGTAAGAACATTTGCAGAACATTAGGGGAAAAGCAAGAGGAGAGGCGAGAAAATGGGCGCCCAAATTCTCTCCCGCTTCCACTGCGCGGCGCTTCCTGATCGTCCCGCCCTTGTTCGCCCGCCGGAGGCGAGCCGAACATCGGAGCG
>DATGLU010000070.1:0-5904 GCA_035294045.1 Roseiarcus sp.
CTATTGGTCGGGCGGCAAATCCTACGCCCTGCGCGGCGTCGAGGAGACCAGCGTCTATCAAGTGATTGTCGGCCGCCTGCCAATCGGCGATCCGAGCACTTACGCCTGGTACACGCAGATTTCCGTTCAGTCGCTATGGACGGCGGCGATCGTCATCTTCCTATGGTTCATCCTGAACCGGCATCGCTTCGGCGAGCACATTCTGTTCATCGGCGATTCGAACGACGTCTCGCGCGTCGTCGGCGTCGATGTCGAGCGCGAGAAGATCAAGCTCTTCACCTTGATGGGCCTGCTCGCGGCGATCGCCTCGATCATGCTGACGCTCGAGGACCGCAACTATTTCGGCAATCAGGGCCAGGGCTATCTGCTCCTCGCCATCGCCTCGGTGCTGATCGGCGGCACGTCGATTTTCGGCGGCAAGGCGACGATCGTCGGCACCGTCTTCGGCGCCATCCTGATCTACCTGATGGAGCCTGGCCTGGTCGCCGCCGGCGCCACGGCCGAGACCGTTCAGATCATGCGCGGCCTCGTCTTCCTCATTGCCGTCGTTTTCTATCTCTTCATGGAAGAGCCGGCGCGGCGACGCGCGCTGCTGGCGCGCTTCATGCTGAGAACGAGTTCCGGTCCGGCCAAGCCGGCCGGCGAGCGCCCCGCCCAACCGACGCGGGGTTCGTGATCGGGACCTTCAGGTCCCCTGATAGGGAGGAAAGAATGACATTGCGATATGGACTTCTCGCCGGGGCCGCGGCGCTGAGCCTGATCGGCTTCGGCGTCGCTGGCGCGCAAGCGGCGGACGCGCCCGGCAAGGGCGTCACCATCTATATGCAGATGGGCGGCAATCCCGGCGACGGCGCGACCCTCGCCCGCCAGACCGGCGCCGCGGCGGCGGCGACCGCGCTCGGCGTCGACAAGCTCAACCCGCAATTCTCCGCCTGGGCGCCGGAGACGATGATCGCCCAGTTCAAGGAGGCGTTGGCCGCCAAGCCGTCTTGCATCGTGATCATGGGCCATCCCGGCTCGGACGCGTTCGGCCCGCTCGTCAAGCAGGCGGTGGACCAGGGCATCGTCGTTACCGACGGCAATTCGCCGCTGACGCCGCTGCAGAAAGAGTACGGCACTAAGGGCTTCGGCTATGCCGGCGTCGATCTCTACCAGGGCGGCGTGTTGACGGCGCAGAACATGATCGCCGATGGCCATCTGAAGTCGGGAGACGAGGCGATGGTCTATGGCGTGTTCAGCCAGGCCGAGCGCGGCCAATCCGAAAAGGGTCTTGCCGACACGCTCGAAAAGGCCGGCCTCAAAGTCGACCGTCTGGAGATCACCCAGGAAGCCAATTCGGACGTCTCGCTGGCGGTGCCGATCCTGACGGCCTACGTTCAGGCGCATCCGAATCTGAAGGCGATCGGGACGCAGCATGGCGGCATCACCAGCATCCTCGCCGACGTGCTCAAAAAGGCGGGCAAGAAGCCGGGCGAGATCACGGTGGGCGGCATCGACCTCGCGCCGGCGACGATCGATGGGTTGAAGTCGGGCTACATCTCGGCGACGCTCGACCAACTCCTCTATCTGCAGGGCTTCATGCCCGTGGTGCAGTGCGTGATGTCGGCTAAGTACAAAATGCCGGGCCTGAGCTTGAATACCGGCGCCGGCGTGGTGACCCCGCAAACGATCGGCGGTCTCGTCAAGCTGATCGAAGAAGGCATCCGCTGAGCCAATCCTCCCCCGCGAAGCGGGGGAGGGGGGCCATGCGAAGCATGGTGGAGGGGGCTCCGGTCCATCAGGATAATCCCAACCGCCGGCGGCCCCCTCCACCGCCCTTCGGGCGGTCCCCCTTCCCCGTCTTCGACGGGGGAGGAAGGGGTCTACCCGCCCTTCTCGACGATCTCCATCGCCAGCTTCGCCATTTGCGGCACGGCCTCGCCGAGCTTGCGGCCGCGCAGCGGGTTCGACGCATTGCCGTCGAGCGCGCGCTTGTAGACGCCCTGGGCGATCGCGGCGTAGCGGAAGAAGCTGAAAGCGAGCAGGAAAGGCCAATCCGGCACGCCCTCTATGCCGGCGCGCCGACAATAATCGGCGACATATTCCGCCTCGGTTGGAATGCCGAACGCCTTGCGGTCGATCCCGCCGAGCCCTTTCGACTCTCCGGCACGAAGCGCGCCGCCTTCGGCGCCGGCGGCGGGCATGCGCCATTGCATGCACTGATAGGCGAGATCGGCGAAAGGATGGCCCAGCGTCGATAGCTCCCAATCGAGCACCGCCTTGAGCTTGGGTTCGCGCGGATCGAAAATCATATTGTCGAGGCGCCAGTCGCCATGGACGAGCGCGACGCGGTTATCATCGGCGGGGACATGGCCGGCGAGCCAGGCCATGAGCCGGTCCATATCGGCGATCGCCTCGGTCTCGCTCGCCCGATATTGCTCGCTCCAGCGCTGCAATTGCCGCGCGAAATAATTGCCGGGCTTGCCGTAGTCGGCAAGGCCGATCGCGGCGACATCGATCCTGTGCAAGTCGGCGAGGCCCTGGCTCATGGCGGCGAAGATCGCGCCGCGCTCCTCGCGCGGCAGCTCCGGCAGAGCGGCGTCCCAAAAGATGCGGCCCTCGACATGCTCCATCAGATAGAAAGCCGACCCGATAACGCTGTCGTCCTCGCAAAGGGCGATCGGCCGCGGCGCGGGAAAGCCGGCCTTTTGCAGCGCCGTCAGAACGCGGAATTCGCGGTCCACCGCATGGGCGGATTTCAACAGCTTGCCAGGCGGCTTGCGGCGGAGAACGTATTTTCGATCGGGCGTCTCGATCAGGTAGGTCGGATTGGATTGCCCGGTCGGGAATTTCGTCGCGACGGCCGGCCCCTGGAAACCGGGCGCATGCGCGCTCGCCCAGGATTCGACGGCGGCGACGTCGAGCGGCAGAGGGGCGAGGGAGGGGGCGGCGGTCATTGGCGGCGCCGTCATTGCGAGCGAAGCGAAGCAATCCACTCATAGGGCGCAGTCCTACGAATGGATTGCTTCGTCGCTGCGCTCCTCGCACTGACGGCCATCGTCCTATCCCGCCGGCTCGTTCGAATAGCGCTTCAGCTCGTTCTTGGCGATGACGCGCCGGTGCACGGCGTCCGGCCCGTCGGCGAGGCGGAGCGTGCGCACATGCACCCACATATTGGCGAGCGGCGTATCCTGACTGACGCCGGCGCCGCCATGCATCTGGACCGCCTCGTCGATGACTTTGAGCGCGACGCGCGGCGCGACGACCTTGATCTGCGAGATCAGCGGCGCGGCGGCGCGCGCGCCTTGCGTATCCATCGCGTAGGCCGCCTTCAGGCATAAAAGCCGCGCCATCTCGATCGACATGCGCGCCTCCGCGATGATGTCGTAATTGGCGCCGAGATCGACGAGCTTGCGGCCAAACGCTTCGCGGCTCTGCGCGCGCCGGCACATCGCCTCCAAGGCGCGCTCGGCCTGGCCGATGGCGCGCATGCAATGATGAATGCGGCCCGGCCCGAGCCGGCCTTGCGCGATCTCGAAGCCGCGGCCGCGACCGAGGACGATCGCGTCTTTCGGCACGCGGACATTGTGGAAGCGGATATGAAGATGGCCGTGCGGCGCGTCGTCATGGCCATAGACTTTCATCGCCCGCAGCTTCTCGACGCCTTTCGTCGCAGCGGGAACGAGCAGCATGGAATGCCGGCGATGGCGGCTCTCGGCGCCCGGATCGGTGAGGGCCATCACGATATAAAGCGAGCAGCGCGGATCGCCGGCGCCGGACGACCACCATTTCTCGCCGTTGAGGACCCATTCGTCGCCGTCGAGCCGGGCGTCCATCGCGATATTGGTCGCGTCCGACGAGGCGATTCCCGGCTCGGTCATCAGGTAGGCCGAGCGCGCGCGGCCTTCCAGCAGGTCGGGCAGCCACCGCGCCTTTTGCTCTGCCGAGCCGAAGCGCTCCAGCACCTCCATATTGCCGGTATCCGGCGCCGAGCAGTTGAACACCTCGGAAGCGAGCGGCGACCAGCCCATCTCCTCGGCAAGGTACGCGTATTCGACCGTGGTCAGGCCATAGCCCTTGTCGGAATCGGTGAGCCAGAAGTTCCACAAGCCCTTGGCCTTGGCCTTGGCCTTGAGTCCTTCGAGGATTTCGGTCATCCGCGCGGTCGGTTGAAAGCGGTCGCCGTCGCGGCCGATTTCGGCCGCATAGTCCTCCTCGACCGGCATGATCTCGTCGCGCACCATGGCGCGGACCGCCGCGACGAGCGGCTTCACCTTCTCCGTCATGCCGAGATTCACGGGCGTCTCCCCGATCCTTGTCGGCCGTAGTTGAACGGCAATCGCCGGCCGACGCAAGAGCCGCCGCTGGCTATTACCCCTTCTCCCCGCCCTGCGGGGAGAAGGTGGCGCGAAGCGCCGGATCGCCCTCTCCCCGCTGCGCGGGGCGAGGGGCTTACCCGGCCTTCGCCATCTCCTCGGCGAGCTGGTTGTCGATCTCGTTGGCGCGGATTGCGGCCGGCCGCTTGCTCAGGCGGCCGAAATAGGCCTCGAAAGCCGGGCGCTTTTCGAGCGTGCCGAACATCATGCCCCAGCCGATCTGCGAGCCGAGATAGACGTCGGCGGCGGTGAATTGGTCGCCGAGCAGATAGGGACTCTTCGACACGGCTTGTTCGACCGCATTGAGCGCGTCGGCATAGCTTCCATAGCCGACCATGCGTTCGCGTCCCGGAGGAACCGCGAAATTCAGCGCCTTATTGACCACCGCGGATTCGAGCGGGCCGGCGGCGAAGAACAACCAGCGATAGTACGGACCGCGCAGGCGGCTATCGACAGCCGGAGCAAGTCCCGCTTCCGGGAAAGCGTCAGCGAGATAGGCGCAGATCGCGGCGGCTTCGGTGACGACCGTATCGCCGTGCCGGATCGCCGGCACTTTGCCCATCGGATTAACGGACAAATAATCCGGCGCTTTCATCGTCCCGCCGAATGTCAGCGGCTCGACGCGATAGGGCCGGCCGACTTCTTCGAGCATCCAGCGCGCGATCCGGCCGCGCGATTGCGGATTGGTGTAGAGGACGAGTTCGTCGGTCATGAGGCCTCCTTCGACAAACGGGGAGAGCATCCTAGGCGAGCAAATGCGGGTTGTCTGTGACATCCTCCCCCGTGCAGCGAAGCGAAACGGGGAGGGGGACCATGCGAAGCATGGTGGAGGGGCCGCGGCGGTTGAGGATTGTCCTGAGAGACCGGAGCCCCCTCCACCGCGCTGACGCGCGGTCCCCCTCCCCCGTCTTCGACGGGGGAGGATATTTCTTAGGTACGAAGCCCTTATTTCGGGAAGGGCACGGGCTTGTCGGACAGAGTCTGCAGATAAGCCAGAATGTCGGCGCGGTGCACGGGGTCCTTGTCGCCGGGGAAGGTCATCTTGGTGCCGGGCTCCATGGCCTGCGGTCCCTTGATGAACTCGAACAGGCGCTCATAGGTCCAATCGCCGCCCATCTTCTTCAATTCGTCCGAATAGGCGAAGCCCTCGATCGAGGCGACCGGGCGGCCGACCACGCCCCAAAGCGGCGGGCCGACCTTGGCTTTGCCGCCCTTGGAGAAGTCGTGACAGGCCTGGCAGGGCTTGGTCAGCGTCTCGCCCTTCTTCGCGTCGGCCTTGGCGAGGAGCGGCGGCAGCGGCGGATCGGCTTCGGGTTTGGCCGACGCGCTCGCGACTTCCGTCTCCTTCGGCGCGGGCAAATCCCATCCCGCCTTCAGCGGACGATGCGGCGAGAAAAGCGCATTGGTGAAAATCCCCAGAGCCATGGTCAGCAAAAGCGCGCCGAGCACCGCTAAGGCGATCTTGTTGGAAGTCGTCGTCTCCATGCTCGGTTCGGCCCCGGAATTGATCTCGAACGGCGGAGGACCCGCCGTGACGCTTTTCGGGCCC
>DATGLU010000071.1:0-4142 GCA_035294045.1 Roseiarcus sp.
TTACTTTGACGGTCGGCCAATCTGGCGGCAGCCGACGCCCGCTGAACTGACGCGGCCGCTTTTTCCAATCGTCAATCTTGCCCTGGGCTCCGGATTTCCGATCGATCATACGCCGGATCCCTCAGTCCTGACGGTCAAATACGTGCGGGTCTTCGCTTTCGACCCGGCGGGGCGCAAGAGCCGCTGTCCAGGCTGACTCGGGGCCGCCTCGCGCGAGAATCGCGGCGAAGGTCTCGACCAACCGGTTGGCCCAAGCGCCGGGCGAAAGGCCGAGGTCGCGGGTTCTCATATAGGCATTCACGCTCATCTTGCGTACGCGTTCGCTGTCATTCGCCTCAAGCAGCGCCGCGGCGAACGCAGCCTCGTCGCGCGGATCGAACGCCAGGCCCGCGCCGCGCGTGACGATGTCGGGTGCGAGCAGCGCGTCGCGTGCGGCCAGGACGGGAAGCCCGCTCCAAAGCGCCTCGACGGCGACGAGGCCGTAGGGCTCAGGATAGCGCGACGGCATGACGAGCGCGCGCGCTTCAGTCGCCAAACGCGCGATCTGCTCGGCGGGCAGCCAGCCGGTGAAGGTGAATTCTGGAAACGAAGCGCGCAACGAGTCGAACATCGGACCATCGCCGACGAAGGTTATGGGCGCTCCGGCGCGCCGCGCTGCGCGCGCCGCGAGATCCGGCCCCTTCTCTTGGTTAAGGCGGCCAACAAACAGGTACTCACGATTTTTCTCTGCGGAAATGCGTTTTCCGCTCCAAGCCGAGACAGGATTGGGCACTGTCTGCAGACAATCGTTCGGAAGGCCGCCGCGAAGAAACGGCTCGCGCATGGCCTCGTGGATCATCAGGACTTGCGGCCGCGCTTCGTCGAAGCGCAGCGTGCGCGTCAGCATGAATTGGCGGCCAGCGCGCCATAATTTGTGAATGTAGTGGCGCTGGTCGCAGTTCGTGGTCAGACAAGCTGCGCTGAGCGGTTTACGAATACAGGCTCGGCCGGCTCGAAAATCGGCATAGGCCCCGTTAGGGCAAGCCAAAAAGAAGTCATGCGCCGAAATCACCATGCGGGAGCGATATGGGGCAAGAGCGGCGAATATCGAGGGCGAGAATATCTGGCTCCAGACGTGGACGTGATATATCGTCCGCGGCGTGTCGGAAGAGGCCAAAATCGGCGACAGTACGTTCACTGTGCGGCGATTGTAGAGGCCGCGCAGAGCCGAGGTCGTACCCGATTCGATCAGACCACGTTCGCCGAGAGAGTAAACCGAGACTCCGAGATCGCCAAATAGGGCGTTGTCGCAGGCGTCGCCGACGATTGCCTCGACGGCAATATCCCGCTCCCGAAGCAGCTTGGTCTCCAGCAGCGCCAGGGCTGTTGCGCCGCCGCGCGCAACGCTAAAGTCGTTGATGACGACCACTCGCACGATATGTCCAGTCTTCCGCAATCAAATATTCATGCGCGCGCCCTTTGTCAGAGTTGTGTTTGCATTTTGTCCACGAGACGACTCACATCTTTATGAGCCTGCCGTATCACCGCGTGGCGTTGGTTGCGGTCAACGCCTAACTTCAATTGCCGACGTCCAAGCTGAACGGCCTCCTCGATTGTATCGACCCCGACGGTCATCAGACATTCAGCTCGCCCGATCCGAGCCAGAAAGCTCTTGAGCTTCGCATCCCAGCTAAAGCCGATATGCGGCACCGCATAGGAATATGCGGCGATATTGGCGTGCAAGCGATGCGCGTAGAGGAGGTCAAGATCCGCGATGAACCGAGCAAGTTCGCCTGGCGTCGCGAAGCGCGGCTCGACGCCCACTCGTCCTGCGCTGTTGAGCGCAGTAAGCGCCGGCCTGAGCGAGTTGAGATAATTCTGATCTTCGGAGCCGCCATTGGTGAACAGGCGCATGGTCCAGCCCTGCGCCAAGCAGGCGCTGACGAAGCCAAGCGTCCATTCCGTCTGGCGCGCCGCCGTCACGTGGCTTCGACCGGAATGATACTTGATCGTCGTCGGGTGCATGATCCCGAGGCCGACGCACGGGGAGGCGCGCGCCGGCCGGGCTGGCGCCGCAAAATGCGCATAGGCGAGGAGACCAGGATCATAAACGACCTCGGGCGCCGCCACGCCGATCGGCCCCAGGCGCTGACGCCAAATCTCGGCCGAACGCGCATCGCGCACCGAGGCGAAGAACAACGGCGTAGGCCCGAACGCCTCCGCGAACATCGCCGATCCCTGCGCGCTCCAATTGTCGGATGCGCCGAGCGCGTAGACGCCGACAGGCGTCGCGAGCTCCCGCGCCGCCGTCAGCGCCGCCCGCAGCTTCAGCGGAAAGTTGAGGTCCGAATCGCTAAGGAGATTGCCGCCGCCGACGATCACGGCGTCGACGCCGCGCAGATTCTCTCGCCATAAGGGGCGCAGTTTTCGGCTCAGCAGCGATCCCAACACGACCTTCGAGGCCGCCTGACGGATGAACACCGGCGACGCATGCAGGATCGACAACAGGAGAGCGCGATCGGCGGGGCCGGTCTCATACCGCAGCCGCCCCGCCAAATCGATCGACTGAACGTGCGCCTGCCCGAGCTGAGATCGGATTTCGCTCTCTAGGCACTCCGCCAGCAGGCCGTCGCCAAGGTTGGGACTGTATTTGACGTTGAACAGCGCGATTTTGGGAACGGGCGCCCTCTCAGGGCCGGACTCAAGCTGGATCAGCTCCGCCAAAGCATTGTTCATGGCTTATTCAGACTTGTTAATCGCGACGCCCAGCACGCGCGCGTCGGTATCGGCCAGACGGTCGATAAGCTGCAGAAGTTCGTCCACGGCGACGCCGGCGGCGTCGACGATAACGACGATTCCGGAAAGTCCTCCCGCGATCGCCAGGCCTTCGGGCGAGTCCGAAACGGGGGGCAGGTCGACGACGACAAAGTGCGATCTCGAAAGCGCGGCGCAAGCGCCGACCGTCATCGTGAAGCCGACCGTCTCGTTCGGATCCGGCGCGGTTGCGAGTGAGCGCGCTGGCAGGACCGAAAAGTTCGGCGCAACCGCATGCAATAAATATGACGGATCGACGCCCGCCGATACGCTGTCCGCTAGGCCGCGCGGGGCTTGCGGCGCGAAAGACCGGGTGAGCGCGGGATTGAGAATATCGCTATCGATCAGCGCCGTCGGCGTCCCCGAGGCGGCGATCAACGCGGCGAGGTTGGCGGCTACGACGCTGCGACCCTCGCCGCGACGATAGGAGAGGACGCCAATCGAAGGCGGCGCGCCGTCCCCTGCGAGCTGCAGGGTCACGCCCCGCAATTTGCGGATTTCCGAGGCGAAGCGGCTCTCCGGGTCTGTGCGCGCCCATTGCAGCAGGGCTGAAGGCCCCTGCCGGGCTCTTTTGACGACCGGGAGCGCCGCGAGGGCGGTCAGGCCCGTCAACGCCCATAGGCGGCGCGCCGAACGGACGCGCGGATCGAGTTCGTCGACGACGACGGCGCCGGCGACTCCCGTGGTAAGCGCGAAGAAGAACGCCATTAAAAGGATCAATGTCGTCTTTGGGTATGCCTTTCTGAGCGGTTCGACAGCGGAGCTGATGATGCGGGCGTCGGCATGACCGAAGACGAAATCGGGAATGACGCCCGTCCTGACCGCGTTGTCCGCAGCCTCTTGCTCGGCCTTGGTGTCGGCGACGCGATTTTTCAGGAAGTCGCCGCCGCGCTGCGCGGCCGCCGCCGCGATGTTGTAGAGCACTTTGTCTCGGATATAGGCGGCGGTGATCGCATTGCCGAGGCGCGCCGCCTTGGCAGGGCTATTGGCGTAAAATGAAAGCTCGAAAGCGTAGGATTGCGCCAGACGTTTGGCCGATACCTGGCTGGCGAAATTCTGGAAAGCGATTTCGCGGTTGCGCTTAGCTTGTTCCTCAGCCGACAGCGGCGGCTCGGCGGGAAAGGGCAGCAGACTAAGGATCCAGCCAATCGGATCAAAACCAGATCTGGCGAATTCAGGATCTGAATCGAGATGTTGAACGTCGAAGACATAGCGGAGATTCCGCTCCGATAGGAGGACCTGCACCTGACTGTCGGCGAGGGCGCTATCAAGCGTCGGCGTTGTCGACTGAGCGACGGGATCGGTCGAGAGGCTCGGCTGCGGCGGCTCGAGCACGACGTCTGTCGTTA
>DATGLU010000072.1:0-2195 GCA_035294045.1 Roseiarcus sp.
ACGGTCGTCAACGCGTCGCCGGGCTGGCGCAGCATCCTGTTCGGCGCGCTCGTTCTCGCCCTCCTCCTCCTTTCAGGCCGGGAGGCGCGGCGGCGATGAGAGATCGTCAAAACGATAGACGCGCGCGGCGTTGGCGAAGAACAGCGCGGCCTGTTCATCCGGCGAAAGGCGCGAGGCAATGGCCTTGAATGCGTCGTACGTCTCGTCGAAGGAGGCGTGCAGGCCGGCGACCGGAAAGTCGCTGGCGAACATGGCGCGGCCGACGCCGAAACAATCCAGGCAATGCAAGATCGTCTCGCCCAAGCTCTCCAGCGTCCAATCATGATCATAGGCGACGAGATCGGAAATCTTGACCGTCACGTTGGGCGCAGACGCCAAAGCGGCCAGGCCCTGACGCCAGCGCCGCATTCCGTCGGGATCGCGATCGATCGGACTGCCGCAATGGTTGAGGACGAAGAGCTGATCGGGAAAGTCCCGCGCCAGCTTGGCCGCCTCTGCGAGCTGATGCGGAAAGACCATCAAATCGAAGGCGAGCCCGTATCTCGCGAGCCGGCCGAGGCCGGCGCGCCAGGCCGGATGGCGCATCAAGTCGCCGCGCGCGGCGAAGCGCCGGGCCGGGTCTTCGCTCCAGCTCAGAATGTCGCGCAGGCCGACGACGCGCGGGAAAGCGGCCTGCGCCTCGATCAAGGCCGGCGCATCGGGGCTGGCGAGCGGGACATGCGCCACATAGCGCGCCGCGACGCCGCCCTTCTTGTCCAAACCCTCGAGCCAGCGCGTTTCGCCGAGGCAATCGTCGCTCCGCCAGCCGGCTTCGACATGGACCGTGGCGACGACGTTGTGCCGCGCCGCGTCGCGCCGATAATCGTCAGGCAAATAATTGCGCCGCAAGGGGCCGAGATCGCCGAGGCCGCCGCGCTCTCCCGCGTTCGGCGCGAGCCAGGGGTGGCGCGCCAGGCTCACGTCCCAGAGATGATGGTGGGCGTCGATGATCGGGCCGTCATATCTCGCCGTCACGCCGTTTCGCCCTCGCCTGCGACGCTGTTTGCGCCAGGCTCATCTTACGCAGCCGGGTGGGCGTTGAACAGCAGAACGTACCGATCGCGGCAAAGCGGGTTCGCGACGGGCAATCCGATCGACGACGCGGCGACGCGCTCTTCTCTCAACTCCAGCGGCGGGAAAGACTCATGATCAAGCATTATCAGATCGGTCCGCGCATGGCGCAGGCGGTCGTCTATGGCGGCCTGGTCCATATCGCGGGCCAGGTCGCCGACAATCGCAAGGGCGGGATCGCCGAACAGACGCGCGACGTTCTCGCCAAGATCGACGCGCTGCTCGCCGAGGCGGGCACGGACAAGTCGAAGCTCGTCGCGGTCAACGTGTTTCTGCCGCAGATCGGCGATTTCGACGCGATGAACAAAGTCTACGACGCTTGGATTGATCCCAAGAGCCCGCCGGCCCGCGCCTGCGTCGAGGCCCGCCTCGCCGACCCTGACCTGCGCGTCGAAATCACCGCGGTCGCGGCGGCGCCCGGGCCGGGCGTCTGACGCGGCTCAATCGCCGCCCATGCGCAGGATCGGCTTAAGCGCCGGGTAGAGCGCGCGATATTGCGCATAGCCGCGATCGTAGATCGCGACGTTCGCCGCTTGCGGGCGGATCGTCTCGCCCAGTCGGGCGAAACGCGCCGCGTCGCCCCAGCTCGTCTTGGCGCCCGACGCGACTGCCGCGACCAGCGCGGCGCCGACTGCCGAGCCATGCGCATTCTCGACCAGGCGCACCGGCGCCTGCAATATGTCGGCGACGATCTGCATCCAGACGCGGCTGCGCGCGCCGCCGTCGGAGGCGAGGAACCGCTTCGGCGCAAAGCCGATTTCCGCGAGCACCTCGACATGATGGCGAAAGCCGTAGGCGACCGCCTCGAGCAGCGCCCGCCAAAGATGCGCCGCTCCATGGCTGAGGCTGAGGCCGATGAAAGCGCCGCGCGCCAGCGGATCCTGAACCGGCGTCTTCTCGCCGAGAAAATACGGCAGGCAGAGCACGCCGTCCGCCCCCGGCGCGACCGAGGCGGCGAGGCGGTCGAGCGCGGCGTGCGGGCTCTCGTCCGCCGCGTCGAGGCGAAGGTTGGACGCGAGCCAATTGAGCGCCGAGCCCGAGGCCGCCATGCAGCCGTTCGGCGCGTAGAGGCCGGGGACGAGATG
>DATGLU010000073.1:0-8113 GCA_035294045.1 Roseiarcus sp.
TGGGGCGCCTTCTTCCGCGTCGTGCTGCCGATTGCGCTACCCGGCATGGTCGCGGCCTTCATCCTGTCGATCGTCCTGTGCTGGAACGAATATTTCTTTTCTTCGCTCCTCACGGGCTTCGACGCCCAGACCTTGCCGGTCATGGTCGCCAGCCAGACCGGCTCGCAAGGCATCAACTGGTGGTCGATGGCCGCGCTGTCGACGGCGGCGATCATGCCGCTCGTGCTGATCGGCATCTTCCTCGAGCGCTACATCGTGATGGGGCTGACGGCGGGTTCGGGGAAGTAGCGCCGCCGTACGACGCAGCAATTAGACGAGCGGACGACGCGCCGATGGCAAGAACGAAAGCCGGCCCTTGCGGCGCCGGTTTCGCGTCGCCAAGAACTACGCCGCCTTCTTCTTCGATTTTTTGATTGTCAGGCTCATGTCTAGCGCTTTGAGAGCGCCGAGCAGCGTCGAAAGCTGCGGATCGCCGTCCTCGCTCAAGGCGCGGTAGAGCGCCGCGCGCGTCACGCCAGCTTGCTCGGCGATTTTCGACATGCCGCGCGCCCGCGCGACGATGCCGATCGCATTGGCGATATAGGGCGCATGGCCGCTTTCGAGCGCGTCGGCAATCAATTCGCGTTGCGCCCTTTCGGTCGTCAGGAATTCGGCCGCGTCAAATGGTGCCGTCTTGATCATTCAATCCTCCAATTCCGCGGCCATGGCGCGGGCCGCCTTGATATCGCGCTTTTGCGAGGACTTGTCGCCGCCGCAAAGCACGATGACGAGTCTCGCGCCGCGTCTGACGAAATACAGCCGATAGCCCGCGCCGTAGTCGATCCGCAATTCGCTGACCGAACCGCCGACAGGCCCCACATCGCCGAAAAGACCGCCCTGAAGGCGCGCGAGGCGCATAGCGATTCGCTCTGCGGCGCGGCGGTCCGCGAGGTTTCTGAGCCACACCCTGAACGTCTCGGTTTGGCGCACCTCGATCATTTCGTTACTTATAAGATACAATGCAGCCGCTGTCAAATATAAGTGACGGACATCGCTCCACAACGACGGCGGCTATCCTCAACCGTCGTTATCCGCCGCGCCTTCGAACGGCTCGTCGTTCAAGAATCGCCGCAACACATTCGCCGTGATCTGGGAGACATTGTTCTTGTAGTTGTTGTGCGACAGCGAACCGCACCAGGCGATCGAGCCGACGCCGAAAATCGCGCCGCCTGAAGCGGTTTCGGCGAAAGCGAGGTCGGCGCGGACGCGGTCGTTCTGGTCGCCGCCGATATTGGCCGGCACGACGCCGAATTCCTCGTTGACCAGCATGACCAGAGCCGAATGGTTCTCCGACGAGGCGAGCCTTAAAATGTTCGGCGGCGAGCCCAGGTCGCGCGTGATGCAATCGAGCTCCAGCCCGGCCGCGCCGCCGCCGATCAGGCCGAAATCGCCGATGATCTCGTCCGCGACGCCTTCGAAGATGAAGGCGGCGCGCGGATTGTCGGCGTCCGGTCCGCGCCGATAATAGCTGCAGACGTCGAAACCCTGCGCGATGAAGCCGAGGCCGCAGATGACATTGGGCGGCCGGCCGATCCGCCGCCACAGCCCGCCGAGCTCGCCGGTGAAGGCGTGATGATATTCGCCCGGCTCGGCCGCCCAGGTGCGGATGCCGTCCTCGGCGCGGCGCACTTCGATGACGCCCGGCAATTCCTTGTGGAAGGCGACGCGCCAATACCAGCCATTGCCGCCGAGATACATCAGCCTGCCGCCGCGATCGAGCCACGCTTTCATCGCGTCCCACATCGCCGTCGAATGATATTCGGGATGCGTGCCGGTCAGGATGACGCGGTAGTCCTTGATCAGGTCGTAGCCTTCCGCATGCAGGTCCTCGTCGGTGATGACGTCGTATTCGATCCCCTGATGATCGAGCCAGTCAAACAGATGCGTATCGGCATTGTATTGCCATAGAGCCGAGCCGTGGCCGCCGAGCCAGGAATGATAGCGCGAGGAGAAATTGAGCACCGGCCGCAGCCGGCTGGAAATCGCGACGCCCGAGCCGTCGGCATGGCTGTCATAGAGCGAGCCGCCGAGCTCGGGATGATCGTACATGTAGAGATCGGCATGGCCGAATTGCAGCAGTCGGCCGATCGTGCGCTCGGCCTCGCGCGCGGTGATGTGCTCGGCGTGATTGGCGTAGGCCATGTAGGCGCAGGTCGGCGCCAGGAACGCGACTTTCGGCCTGGCGCCGCGCTTTTCCGGATCGCGCGGCGGGCGGACGAAGAACGGGATGTAGTCTTCCCGCGTCGCGTTCTCGTCCGAAGGGCCGGAGCGGATATGCAGCGCATAAGGCCCGCTGGCGAGATCGTCCGCAATCGCCAGCGTTACGGAGGGCGTCCAGCCGGCGTCGTAAAGATCGTCGTTATGAAAGTGGATGGCGGCGTAATGGTCGGGCTTCAGGCGCCAATCATGCGCCTCGCCAGTCCAGTTCCAGCCTTTCATGGCCCGGGTCGGCAGATTGACCAATTGGCCGTGCAAGCCGCTGGGCCCGATATCGCAGGCCTGGATGGTTTCGATCCCTTGCGAAAAATCCCAGCAGGCGATGACGCCGTCGGCCTTGGGATCAAGCCTATCGCGCACAGCTTCGTACGCATTGAGCGCATGGACTCCGGCAAGAAGGCACGGGCGGTCGATCTTGCCGTCGAAATGCAGGCCGACGCCGCCTTCCGCCAACGGCGCGCCGGCGAGCAGCAAGCCGGGCGGCGAGGCCGCCGACGCAAGTTTCAGCGTGGCGCGCGTTTCGTCCGAATCGACGACGAAGGGATAGGACTCCACCGCTTTTTGGGTCAGCGCGACCGTCTTGGCCGCCCCATCGACGCTGCACGCAATTACGTACCATTGCCGCTTCAGCACGCTCGCGTCGGCGGCGAAGCGCTCTTCTTTGCCGCTCACGCCGATGGTCAGCGTCAAGCGGCCATCGACTAGGCTGACGCGGAAGCCTTGTCCCGTCTTCGCGTCCCATTGCGCGGCGATCGTCTGCTCGCCCTCCGGCAAAGTCGGCCAGATCATCGCGAAAAAGGTGAAGGCGCCCGGCAGCAAAGCAGGGACGGAGGGCGCGCTCATATAGGAGCCGGCGTCGATCGTCTGCCGGCCGCCGCGATGGCGGCCATTGCACGGCGCCGCGATTGGCCGGAACTTCAGGCCAGGCCCGTCGGGATTGCAGTCGCCGCAGACGACGCGGACCAGCGAAGCGTCGAAAGAATCGCCCTCTTCGAGCGACACCATGAAGTTGATCGTTTCTCCCGGCGCGACGCTGTAGCGGTCAGGGTAGCCGAGGATTTTCAGCATCCTCAGCCCTTCTCGTCGGCGAGCGGCAGGTTGATCGCTTCGCCGGTATGGCGGCGCCAGCGGCGGCGGAACGCCTCCCATTCCGCCTCTTCTCGGCTATGGAAGACGGGGCCGTCCTCGATCGTAATTTTCCCGCTGCGCTCGGCCGGCATTTCCCCCAGCACCCATTCTTGGAACGGCTTCCTGCACACCAGGATGACCTGCCTGCCGCTGGCGTCGAAGCGCAAGGCGTTCAGCACGCGCCGCAGACCTGGACTGTGCCGGCCGATCGGGCAGCGGCGGAACTCCTCGACGAACGCCCGGTCGGCCTCAGGATCGATACGATAGCCCATGAAGATCCATCGCCAGCAAGCGGCTGTTGAGGAAACTTCGTCAGCGCTGCCTGCCGTGTCAAGTCGAGGAACAGCGCCGCGCCTCGGAAGCGTTCGCCGTGACGCCTTGAAATCGGCGGAATCGCCACCCAGATAACGGATAACTGAATCCGGGCCCCTCTGGCGAGGACCTCAGCAAAGGCTGAGCAACCTCGCGATGTCGGATCACCCCCTCCCAACGCCAAGGCGCGCGGAGGGTCGATGTCGTGGGCCCTTCAGTTTCTCAAAGACAGATCGGCTCCCGGCGTGAACGAAGCAAGAGGAGCTGTCATGTCGAATATTCACGAGCGACGGCGTTTCGATCTGAGCCCGGCTGAGATCGTCGCCGAATATTGCGCCGAGCGCGACGATGATTTCCTGGACGCGATCATCACCGCCGCCGCGCTCGTTTCTCGCGCCGACAATTGGGTGCAGGCCGTCGAACAGGCCCAGCTCCTCGATTTCGTCGACCGGCACGATTTTCTTTCGCTTCTGCCGCGCGAAGAGACGCTGCAGGTCTTCGAAAGTCGCGTCCGCGAATTGCGGCGTCGCGAGGGCTTGGCGGCGGCGGTAATCCGGCTCAGCCGGGTGGCCGGACGCCACTCGGCGCCGCTCGTCGTCGAACTGAGCGAGGAGATTGCGGCGGCGGATTGCCGTCTCGATCCTCGCGAGCAGAAAATGCTCGCCTTGATCCGGAGCGTGTTCGGCGGCGCGCCGCTGCCTTTCGTGCGCGGCGATCTGCAGCGAGCCGCGAGCTGAAGCCCAAAGAGCACAGAAATGTACGAGATCGTCGTGACGCGTTCGAACGAAGATCGGCTTGAGCGATTGATCGACCGCTTGCCCGGTCGGTTGCAGGCCGCGACGCGCTGGCTTCGCCGGCCCTCCTCGCGTTGGGCGCGCATCCCCGCGGGCGTCTTGCTGATCCTTGGCGGCTTTTTGAGCATCCTTCCGGTGTTTGGGCTTTGGATGCTGCCGCTCGGCCTCGTTCTGCTCTCGGACGACCTTCCGTATTTTCGGCGCTTGCGCGAAGCGCTGCTCGACTGGCTCGAACGGCGCCGGCCGCATTGGTTCGCCGAGCGCTAGCGAGCGTCGCACGACCCAACGGCGAGGAGAGAAGAGCGTAGCTCGTCGCCTTTCACATCTTTAAGGAGAACGAACATGATCGAGACTCTCGCTGGGCGTGAGAAAGGATTCGAAGCGGAGTTTGCCCGCAACGAGGAGCTGGCGTTTCGGCTTACGGCGCGCCGGAACCGGCTGTTCGGGCTTTGGGTCGCCGAGCGCCTCGAACTTCCGGCGGTGGAATCTTCGGCCTATGCCGCAGCGGCCGCCTCGGCGGCGTTGGACGCGCAGAGCGAGGAGGATTTTATCCGCAAGATCCTTGCCGACCTGACCGCGCGCGGCCTCGACATTCGCGAAGCGGAGCTGCGCCGGGAGCTGGCGCGCGCCGCCGACACGGCCCGCCAGGAGATTTTTGGCGCATAGGCGCAAGCGTCCGTACCCCCCCCAATCTACCTCAGCCCGCGTCGTTCAGACGCCGGCGTCCCAATTTAGACATTTGCATGCCGACGAATGACGCTCATCCTGCCTGGCATACGCTCGGCCCCGAGGCGGCGGCCAAATCTTTGGAGACCGACCTGACGACCGGGCTGCCGCCGCACGAGGCGTCGCGGCGGCTCGCTCAGTATGGCCCTAACGAGCTGATCGAGCAGGGGCGGCGCAATCTCTTCCGCATCGCGCTCGCGCAGTTCAGCGATTTCATGATCGTCGTCCTGATCGCCGCGGCGCTGATTTCGTGGCTGGTCGGCGATTCCGAAGACGCGATCGTCATCTTCGCCATCGTCGTGTTGAACGGCGCGATCGGCTTTGCGCAGGAGATTCGCGCCGAGCGCGCCGTCGCCGCGTTGAAGCAGCTTGCCGCTCTGACCGCAGAGGTCGTCCGCGCCGGCCGCCGCGTGACGCTCGCCGCCGCAGAGATCGTCCCCGGCGATCTCGTCATGGTCGAGGCGGGCGCCGCCGTGCCGGCGGACCTGCGGTTGGTCGAATCGTCCGCGCTCAAGGTCAACGAATCCTCGTTCACCGGCGAATCCGTCCCGGTCGAGAAACAGGCCGGCCCGCTGCCGCAGCGCGACGCGCCTTTGGCCGAGCGGGTCAATATGGCGTTCAAAGGTACGGTCGCGACTTATGGCCGCGGCCTCGGCCTCGCGGTCGCGACCGGCATGGAAACCGAGCTCGGCAAGATCGCCGGCATGCTGGCCGCCGCCCCCGCCGAGCAGACGCCGCTGCAGAAGCGGCTCGCCGCTTTCGGCCGGCAATTGGGTTTCGCCGTCCTCGCGGTCTGCGCCCTGGTTTTCGTCATGGGGCTGTGGCGCGGCGAGCCGCTTCTGTTGATGCTGCTGACGGCGATCAGCCTGGCCGTCGCGGCGATTCCGGAGGCCTTGCCGGCGGTGGTGACGGTCATGCTGGCGACCGCGGCGCGGACCATGGCGCGCCGCCAGGCGCTGGTGCGCCGGCTGCCGGCGGTCGAAACGCTGGGCTCGGTGAGCTGCATCTGCACCGACAAGACCGGCACGCTGACGCTGAACGAGATGCGGGCGCGCCAGGCCTATATCGAGGACGGCTATTGCGAGGCGGGGGCGCTTGATCCGTCTCGGCCTTCGGCGCGGCGCTTCCTCGCCGCGCTGGCGCTGTGCAACGACGCGGCGCGCGGCGAGAACGAGCGCGTCGTCGGCGATCCGACCGAGATCGCCCTCTGGCGTCTCGCCGCCGACGCCGGCTTCGACAAGACCGCGCTCGAACGCGCGCATCCGCGCGTCCTCGAGCTTCCGTTCGATTCCGAGCGCAAGCGGATGACGACGATCCATGGCGTGGAGGACGGTTTCGTCGCCTTCACCAAGGGCGCGCCCGAATCCGTGCTCGACCGCTGCGTCAGAGCCGCCGGGGATAAGGCGGACGGCGCGCTCGCCAGGGAGAGGCTGCTCGCCGCGGCCGAGGCGATGGCGAGCAGGGGCTTGCGCGTGCTCGCCATTGCGGAGCGGCGCTGGGAAAAGCCGCCGGACGGGTCGAATTTCGACTTTGTCGAGCGGGACTTGACCTTGCTCGGGCTGATCGGCCTGCTCGACCCGCCGCGTCCCGAAGCGAAAGGCGCCGTCAGCCTCTGCAAGTCCGCCGGTATCATCCCGGTCATGATTACCGGCGATCATCCGGCGACGGCGCGCGCCATCGCGGTCTCGCTCGGCATAACCGGCCCGGACGGTCCCGTCCTGACCGGAGAGGCTTTGGCCCGCCTCGGCGAGGCGGAGCTTGCCGAGCGCATGAAAGATACGCGCGTCTACGCCCGAGTCGATCCGGCCCAGAAAATCCGCATTGTGAAGGCGGCGCGCGCCTCCGGGCAATTCGTCGCGATGACCGGGGACGGGGTCAACGACGCGCCGGCGCTCGCCTATGCCGATATCGGCGTCGCCATGGGTAAGACAGGTACGGACGTCGCCCGCGAGGCGGCGAGCCTCATTCTCCTCGACGACAATTTCGCGACGATCGTCGCGGCCGTCGCCGAAGGTCGGCGCATTTTCGACAATGTTCGCAAATTCGTCAGCTATGTTCTAACCTGCAACGCGGCGGAGATCTGGACGCTCCTGCTGGCGCCGTTTTTCGGCCTGCCGCTGCCGTTGCTGCCGATCCACATCCTCTGGATCAACCTGGTCACCGACGGGCTTCCCGGCCTGGCGCTCGCCGCCGAACCGGCCGAGGCGAAAGCGATGCAGCGGCCGCCGCGGCCGGCGAATGAAGGCGTTTTCGCCCATGGCATGTGGCGGCACATTCTATGGATCGGGCTGGCGATGAGCGCCGTGACGCTCGGAACCCAGGCCTACGCGATCCGCGTCGCTGGCCTGGCGCATTGGCAGACGATGGTCTTCACCGTTCTCACGCTTTCGCAGATGGGCGCCGCGCTCGCCACGCGCTCGGAGCGGGAATCGCTCTTCAAGCAAGGCCTGTTCTCGAACCGGTATCTGGTCGGGGCCGCGCTCCTGACGACGGCGCTGCAGCTTTTTCTGATCTACGCGCCTTTCTTCAACGATGTGTTCAAGACGGCGCCGCTCTCGGCGGCGGAGCTGGCGTTCTGCCTGCTCGCATCGAGCGTCATCTTCTTTGTCGTCGAAGCCGAGAAGTGGCTGGCGCGGCGAGGCTTGCTTCGCCGAGGACGCTCGGAAACCTTGCCGCAAGCGGCCGCTTAGGGCGCGCCACCGGGGGGCGAAGGCGCGCGCCCTAAAGTCTGGAAGCGCGGCGGCGTCAATTCTGCTCGGCGCGTCCGTGGCGCCGGCGCGTACCAGCGATCGGAAACGCCGCCGCCCCGCCGCATCTCGGCGCCGCGCGCGAATAGGACGAAACCTTCTGGGCCTGCGTCTCGCATCAAGTCATGGCGACCAAAAATGGCGCCTATC
>DATGLU010000074.1:0-2431 GCA_035294045.1 Roseiarcus sp.
GCACCGCCGAGCCTTGAGAGAAAGGGCAGCGGAAATGCCGCAGGATGAAGACCAAATACGCAAGATCGCGCATAAAATATGGGAGGAGGTCGGCCAGCCCATCGACCAGGCGAAGCTCCATTGGGAAATGGCCGAGAAGGAGCTGGAGGAAGCCGAGGCGGCGAAGAAACCGGCCGATCCGGCAAAAGAGCCTGATACGCTGCCCGTCCTGAAATCGCCGCCGCTCGTTTAGACGAGCCGCTCATGGCGTCCGCCTGGAACAATCGGCCGGCCGCCGGCGTTCGTCGCGTCTCGCGTCAACCCGGGAAGGGCGACGAATGGGGCTTCAGAGCGCAGGTCGGCAAAGCCAAGGCACGGTCCTCGTCGTCGAGGACGAATTTCTGATCCTGATGGACGTTTCGAAATGCCTGCGCGACGCCGGCTACGGGGTCATCGAAGCCTCGAACGTCGCCGAGGCGCGCACGGCGCTTCATTCATGGTCCCGCATCGATATTGCGGTGCTGGACATCCGCCTCCCGGAGCCGGCCGACGGCGTCCGCCTCGTTAAATGGATCAGGGCCAATCGCCCAGAAGTCGAAGCGATCATCGCCACCGGCTACGAGCCCGACGAGGAGCTGCGCGCGCTGGCGCCGATCGTGGCGAAGCCTTACCGTTCCGACGAGTTGCTCGGGGTCATCCGCAAGGTCATGGCGAAGCGTCGGCAGGCCGCCGAAGAAGCGCGCTGAGCGATACCGGCCGCGGCGTAGGCTGGGTGCTCAGCCCGGCGTCGCCTCATGCGCTCTCATCAGCGCCTTGATCCGCCCGGCGTCCTCCGGCGTCGCCGGATTATAGACCACCATGGTGAGGTCCGTCCGGCCGTCGACGGAAAATGCCGAAAATTCGAACGCAAGCGGGCCGACAATGGCGTGGCGTATGTGCTTGACGGCCTCGCCATGCGGGCCGCTGACGTCATTGTCGCGCCACATCGCCTTGAACTCGGGGCTGAGCCGGCAGAGTTCATCGACGAGAGGCTCCACCTCAGCCGCCGCGCCGGCGCGGGCCGCGTCGACCCGGAACGCGCCCAAGGCGAAGCGCGCGACGCTTTCCCAGTCGTATTGCGCGGCGCGGGCGCGCGGGTCGAGAAAGATGAAGCGAAGGATGTTGCGCTCCTCCGGCGGAAGGGCGCCGTAATCCATCAGCATCGCCGTCGCCGCGCGGTTCCAGGCGACGACGTCCCAAAGAGCGGTCCTGATCACCGCCGGGCTCGGGTCCAACGCGTCGAGCACGCGCTGCAGACGCGGCGTCACCTCGTCGCTCTTCCGGTAGCGCGCCTCGGGCGGACGGCCGAGGCCGAGCAGGAACAGATGCTCGCGCTCGATATCGGTGAGCATCAGCGCGCTGGCGATGCGGTCGAGCACATCGGCCGAGGGCGCGCCGCCGCGCCCTTGTTCGAGCCAAGTGTACCAGGTCGGACTGATATTGGCGCGCTGCGCCACTTCCTCGCGGCGCAGGCCGCGCGTGCGACGGCGCTTCGGCGAAAAGCCGAGAGCGCCCGGGTCGAGCTTGGCGCGGCGGTCTCGCAGATAGGTCCCGAGCGGGTTTTCGGTCGCCAGGCGCTCGCTCATCCTGTTAGCTGTCTTACTATGATAAACTCACGGCTTTACCAGAATAGATGATGCGCCGACATTTGTCTCCAGTGAAACTGGAGACTTTGCTCATGCGTGTGTTTGTCACTGGCGCCACCGGATTCATCGGCTCGCCCGTCGTCAAGGAATTGGTCGCGGCCGGCCATCGCGTGCTCGGCCTTTGTCGGTCGGACGAGAAAGCGGCGGCCCTGGCGGCCGCGGGCGCCGAGGTCTATCGCGGGTCAATCGACGACTTGGACGGCCTCAAAGCGGCGGCGGCGCGAGCCGACGGCGTCATCCATCTCGCGTTCAAGCACGACTTCTCGAATTTTGTCGCCAATTGCGAGAATGACCGGCATGTGATCAAGGCCCTCGGCTCGGCCCTTGCCGGCTCCGATCGGCCGCTGATCGTGACCTCCGGGACCGGGATCGCCAACACCATTCCCGGCCAGCCGGCCAAGGAAGACAATGCGACCGTCGGCTCCAATCTGCATCCCCGCGCCGCCTCGGAGGAAGCCGCCGTCGCCGTGGCCGCGGATGGCGTCAATGTGTCGGTGGTGCGCCTGCCGCAGGTTCACGACACGGTCAAACAGGGCCTTATCACCCCGGCGATCGAGATTTATCGCGAAAAAGGGGCATGCGCCTATATCGGGGACGGGCTCAATCGCTGGCCGGCGGCGCATGTCCTCGATGTCGCCCGCCTCTACCGGCTGGCGATCGAAAAAGCGGAGCCGAACGCAAAGTACCACGCCGTCGCCGAACAGGGAGTGCCGATGCGCGACATTGCCGAAACGCTTGGCCAACGCCTGAAATTGCCAGTCAAATCC
>DATGLU010000075.1:0-4902 GCA_035294045.1 Roseiarcus sp.
GTTCTCCGATGGATGAGAGGCGCGGGCTCGGCCGCGCCGATTTTGGGGATGAAGGGAAAGCCGGCTTTACGCCGCGACGGCGAGGGTCCGGTTGGCCGCCTTGACGCGGATCACGGTCGAGACGACCGCCGTCTCAAAGCGGGCGTAGAGCGGGCCGAGATAGTCCCGGACCGCCTTGGCGTCGAGCCGGCCGGCGATCTGCTCGGTCGCGGTCACGGCGAAAATGTCGCCGGCGACTTGCTTCAGGCCGCGGGATTTGAATTCGTCCTTGAGCGCCTTGAGCTCGGCCTCGGCGGCTTTCGAGATCGAGTCGATGCGGCCGAGCTCGTCGGCAAGCGCGGCGTCTGAGAGATTGTGGAAACGGGATAGAAGGGTGGTATTTTCAGAGTCAGCCATTGCGATGCTCCCAGCTTCGCGGTGGTTAGGGCCGGGCTTGAGGGTGCCTCCTCTTGTCCGGCTCACTCTTTTTTAGTAAGACAGAAATATGCGGAAGTCAATATCCGTCTTACGGAAAAAGAGAGGCCGTCCGGCTACTGGCGTCGATCCCATGCTCAATTTCCGCGCTCCTCTCGAACTCACCAAGGCTCTTGACGCCTGGATCAACCAGCAGCCCGAGCCACGCCCGTCCCGCTCAGAAGCCATCCGTCGCGCACTTGCCGATTGGCTAAGTGGCCTTGGCCTCCTCAAGCACCGCGACGATCCTGAGGGGGCGAATTAAATCTCTGAGGCCGAGAATGGCGAGCCCCGGCGAGGCCGAGGAAATGAATTTGCTCAAGCGCGCGATTGAGGCTTACTGTGATCCGACGCCGAAATCGATCCAAGAATACCTGATGCTCTTTGGATCGGCGCGGCGGCCGGAAGCGCTGCTCGATCTGCTAGAGGAAATCGACGATCGGGGCTTGTTTTGGCCGACTCTGCATCAGGAATGGACGACATTTGACGCAATCCCGCAGGCTGAATTCGTCAAGCGCTTTCGTTTGCATCGCCCCCTCTGGTCCCGCGATTTCTGGTCCGACGATGAGCGCACGATATTCGATGCGCTGCCCGATCCGTTCAAAGCCTTTTGGGGCGGCGACGCATCTCGACGCCCTACCTATTGTTGGACGCTGGATTTCGCCGTCGCGAAGAAATTCGCGCTCGGGCATAGAGGTATGCGCCATCCGAAGCCGACCGTCCATACCGCTCAAATCTTCAAGTCAACGGTATGCATGTTTCTCAATGAGCGGAATGAGAGCGAGGTGGTTCTTTTTCGCAAACCATGGCAATCGCGCAGGAAGGCGATAAACGAGCCGTGATCACAGGCCAGCAAATCAAGGCGGCGCGGGTTCTTCTGAATTGGAGCCAAATGTCGGTTGCCGAAGCTGCCGAGCTGGATGTCCAGGTGATTACCGATTTTGAGGCCGATCGCCGAAAGCCGAACCCAGAAGAATTGGTGCAGATCGAGCGCGCCCTCGAGGCCGCCGGCGTCGAATTCACCAACGGCGGCGAGCCAGGCGTCAAGCTCAAGCGCAAGGTGAAATTCGACGAAAACATCGAATCGCCCTACGGCCTCGGCGACGCCGAGGCCGGCTAACAAGGATGGAAGCCATGCCTTCGGGCCTTCTCAATGACGCTGCGCACTGGCGCGCCCGCGCTGAGGAAATGCGCGAATTCGCGCGCAATGTAATAGATCAGGATGCGAAAAAGACCATGCTGCGAATCGCGGACGACTATGAGGACCTCCCGCAGCGGGCGGATGGACGCAAGGTGGAAGCGACCATTCCTGCCGATCAGCTCAATTCCTCGAACGACGAATGATCATCACCGGCGAGCAGATCAAGGCGGCCCGGAAGCTGCTCGGCTGGTCGCAGATGACGTTGGCCCTTGAGGCTAATATGGCCACTCAGACCGTCGCCAATATCGAGAAGGGCGAAAAAAGCCGATCGTCGGGCCTTACTGTTTCGACTGTAAAGCGAACGCTTGAACAAGCGGGCATCGAATTCCGGGACGGCGAGCCGCCGAGGCTCAAGCCGACGAGATGAATTGATACGAACGTCAGCCCGCGTAACGAGCTTAGGTCCGTCATTCAGCTGAATCGGCGCGTCTAGTTTCCGGGGCCAAGGCATAGGCCCAATCACTTACCCGGACGCAAGCGCTTCACTTCCGAGCGTCGATCACATTGCCCGTAGCTTTTCCTTCAATGCTATGCACGTAAGCCTTCGCGACATCAGCGGCGGGAAGCCCCGCGGAAGGGTCCATCTTGAACTTTATGAGGGTCTCCGTAACCCAAGGTGGGCTGACGACGTTTACTCGCACCTTCGCGCTCTCAAGCTCCAGCGCAGCGGCGCGTCCAAATCCTTCTAGACCGGCATTGACTAGGCTGATCGCCGCGGCGCCCGGCATCGGCTCTTGCGCCAAGACGCCGCTGGTGATCGTAATCGAACCGCCGGGACGGACATGCGATGCGCCGACGCGCACAACATTGACTTGCCCCATCAGCTTATCATGGAGGCATTTTTCGAAGTCATCATCGGTTAGAGCGGCGAGCGGTTTGAATACCGCGCCGCCGGCCGCGCTCACGATTGCATCAACTTTGCCAAGCGACGCAAAGAGCTTTTCGAGTGAGGCCTTGTCGGTAATATCGGCTCGATGATCGCCGCTCGAGCGCGAAACCGCGACGATCTCGTGATTTCCCCTGAGCGCTTGGACGACCGCGCTTCCGATCGTCCCCGTCGCGCCAATAACTACGATCCTCATGCTCCGCCTCCACTGCTATGACGGGATGCGTTTCCTGACTCAGGCCGGGCCGCCGACGGCCATTCCGGCGCGCACGCTACCACCCTGGCCGCGGGTCGCAAACGGGCGCCCTGCGCCGATTCTGAGTCAGCGCGAGGCATCCGACGGCGAGCCCCAACCCGCCTGCGCTAAGGCGTGTCCGTTTGAGCGCGGTCGAAAACCCGCTGAAGCGCCTGGAGCGCTCTCGCGGCGACACCCTCGTCCAAGCCAGTCCCTTTGGCTGCTTCTTCGATGGCCCGGAGCGCGTCCTCCTCAATGCTCCGGCGGGCGTCGTCGTCACATGAGCCGCGGCGCGCGGCTTCCGCCAGACGCCAGTAAGCGCGGACCAGGCCAAAATAGGCGAGCGCCGCCTCTCGTCGATCGATCGGCAGGCTTTGCGGCATTGCTGTCCTCCTTGCCGCGGGCTTCGGCTGAGGGTAGCGGGCGCGGCGAGCAATTCTTGACCACGACCAACGCCGCATGGGCGCATCTGGTTTCGAAAATTGAGAGGCCAGTCGCTGCATTCATCACGCCAGAGGGCGTCGCCTCGGCTGCCGAGGCCGCGGCGAATTCGAGGAGGCGACGCTGCGAAGGATTCCAGCCCAGTTCTCCGCAAACCCCGCCGGTCGGGCGTAGAGCGACGCCGGAGGCAGAGCCCCGCATTCTTCGCGGACGACATCAAGCATTGCGAAAGGCCGCGAACCGCCGCTTAGTGTGATCAATCGCTTCAGCCCGCAGAAGACGAACCGCTGGGCGCTGAGGAGTATCGTGATCGGGTCCAAGAAGAGATACCCGACGGCACCGAGGAACAGAAAGGGGCTGACCGCGCAATTGGTGCGAGGATCACCGCCAACGGGCAAGCGATTCTTGATTGGGAGGAACGTCGCGCAAGGGCTTTGCCACTGCGTTGGAACAGCAAGGGGCGGTGCTTCATGAATACAAATGATGATAAACGGCGCGACAACCATGCCCCTGCTAACATCGCCGTTCCTGAGGCGCTCAAAAACCTTCATCCGAGAGTGACGGGTTGGTTCGCGCAACACAAACGGGAGCAGATCGAACGCGCACACGAAAACAAAAAATACAAAGGAGAATTTTGGAGGCCGTCGAAGGCACCGCTTGGTGACCTGACCGAACGCGATCTCTACCGTTTCAAGGTGACAAGCGCGGTTTTTGCCGCGGTCGAAAAGGCCGGAGGAAAGATTGAAGGCGCTCCGATTTCGGGGAAAGTGGCGTTTCTGATTAGCGGGCGCCGTGTCGAATGCTCAATTGTCGAAAAAATGAAGCAGTCCTTGAGGCGTCCTGAAGATCGAACGAAATGGACCGCCTATCCGGAGCACCATCAGTCCGGGCTCACTTCATCTGGGTTTTTGCGAGTTGCAATTACCACCTATATCAGAAGGAACGTGCCCGAGTGGGTGGAGACATCAAAGACCACGATCTTTGACTATCTACCGCAGATTGTCAGCACGATCATGGAAGCAGGGCCGATCCTACTTGAATGGGAGCGCGAACGCGCAGAAGAGTCCCGTCGTCGCCAGGAGGAGAGCGCGAAGCGGGAAGAACGCCTTCGCCTCAAGGAACTTGAGGAGCGACGTTGGACTCGATTTCGAGAAGCGGCCGCCAATTGGGAGGAGAGAACAGCGCTTGTAATCTTCATCGCTGAGCTTCAGCATCGGCTTGAGGGAGACGGCGATCTTCAAGTTGGCGCCCGCCTGCTCAGCGAATGGATCGCATGGGCACAGGACAAGGCCGACAGACTCGATCCATTGCGCTCAGGACTCTCGGAATTTTTCGGAACTATTTCGGGCGCGAGTTAGACCCTCAACGATCCAACGCAACGCTGACGCATCAGGTCAGTTGGCAATGGTAAGGTATTGGCAGAGGGCTTACTTAGCGGTAAGCGGCCTTTAGCTCCCACCTTCATTTCTCGGGGCTGATTGGCGAATGTCTCACCCGCTGAATCGCGCGGGTTAGACACGTGTCGGACACTGAGCTTTTGCCCAAATCTAAGTCAGAACCGGTGCGCCGGCTGGAAGTATTTACTGGGGCCGGCCGACGCCGCGCGTGGACGGCGGAGCAGAAGGCGGAGATTCTCGCCGAGAGCTATGAGAGCGGCGAGAAGGTTTCGGCTGTCGCGCGCCGGCA
>DATGLU010000076.1:0-3918 GCA_035294045.1 Roseiarcus sp.
TATACCGAT
This sequence comes from Roseiarcus sp., assembly GCA_035294045.1. Classification (GTDB taxonomy): domain Bacteria; phylum Pseudomonadota; class Alphaproteobacteria; order Rhizobiales; family Beijerinckiaceae; genus Roseiarcus. The sequence continues at coordinate 10 of DATGLU010000076.1, forward strand.
GTCGGCGAGCGGTTCGGCGTCTCGCGCACGCATGTTCGGCAATTGCTGGAAGCGGCAGAACAGGCGGGTCTGGTCAAGTTGCATGCGCGGGGCGGCCGTCAAGTCGAGATTTTGCCGCGGCATTGGTCGAGCTACGATCGCGGCATCGCCGCCGGGATGTATATCCATGATCTCGTCTATGTCGCGACGGAGCAGGCCGCGACCCGCGCGGCCGCGGTCACAGCCGCCGGTTGAGGCGATCCCGGCGATTTTGCGGCTCATGACGTACTGCCCGCGCTACAACTTGCATGCTTCAACAATCAGTCGGAACAGCTTCTTATCCCGAGCCGCAGTTGACGCTTGAGCGAGCTGGCGCCCGGCGCTGAGGGAATACCCATCCCAATCGGTATCGACGACGAACGTGTCTTCATTCACGCGGACCGTGTTGCCGACGCGCTGAAACTTGCCGCATTCCACCGACACGAGCCAAGCGTCGCTTTCAGCGACCGCTGAGGTCATTGAGCCGGCGAGAAGCCCGACGCAAGCGATGAATGGGTAAATTCTCGGATGGTTGGCCATGGCGTCTGCACTCCGCGACGAGCGCCTGGAAAATAATTTCCTGCCTTCCTCAAATTGAACACCCGCAGCGCCTCTGAATCAATAAATTTGGCACAAATGCGCGAAAAACTTTACGGGTATTTCGGAGTAGTCGCCGCGACCAAAAATATCGAATGAGCGTGCGGCATTGTCGACGCCTGCTGGGGGGTCGCGGCGCGAAGCGGCGCGTGACAGCTTTATCTTCTTGCTAACCATGCGCTCGGTTTGTCGCATAAAGACTGAGCGGCGCCGGCGAAAATTTACCCAAGCCGCCGCGGCTGGCCGAGGCGCGCGCTCATCAAGATGCTGGAAATTGCGCGTCTTTCCGCGGTTTTTGCCTTCCGGGCTCGCTGTCGAAGCGAAATGTTCGCTTTTGAGTCAGCCGGTGAAAAGTGAATCGAAACGTTAGAAAGCCGCCTTTCCGTTTCCGCGCTTAGCAAAAAGCCGTCGCTACCGTCCCCCGCATAAGAAAACCGGGGGACGAGAATGTTGTCCTTTTTGCTCAAGACCGGCGCGGCGACGGCGGCTTTTGGCGCGATTTTAAGCGTGATTCAGCCAACCGGCGTCAGCACGCCCGATCTCCGCTACGCGGCGGTCGGCGCCAGAACGAGCGTACCGTACGGCTGGGTCGATTTCTGCGCGCGCTATCAAGGCGAATGCGGCGGCGAACGCCTGCCCGCCGTCGACATCAATTGGACTCAGCGCGCCAGGAAGGACGTCGAGCGGGTCAATCTCTGGGTGAACGCGCATGTTGCGCCGATCGACGACCAGGATCATTGGAACGTCGTCGATCGCTGGGACTATCCGATCGACGGGCGCGGCGACTGCGAGGATTTCGCGCTGCTCAAGCGCAAGATGCTCATCGACATGGGTTATCCGCGGCAAGCGCTGCTGATGACGGTGGTCAAGGACGCCAACCAGGACGGTCACGCGCTCCTCACCGTCCGCACCAATCAAGGCGAATTCGCCCTCGACAATCTCGACGACGAGGTGAAGCCCTGGGCACAAACGGGCTATCGGTACGTCAAAAGGCAGAGCCAAGAGGACCCGAACATCTGGGTCTCGCTCGGCGAGCCGACCGAAGCGCCGCTCTATACCGCGCGCTGAGCCGCGCGACCTATTCGAGGCCGGATCCTCCCCCAGGTCCCGCTTCGCACCTGAGCCGGCCTTCGGGCCGGCTCTTTTTTTGTGTCATTCCGAGGAGTGCGGCGACGAAGCAATCCATGAATAGGGCGTCGCTCTATGTGTGGCTTGCTTCGCTTCGCTCGCACTGACGGTACGCGGCGCTTAGAGCGGCGTCAGGCCTTTGGCGAAGCGCCGCCAATTTTCAACATAATGCGCCGCCGAGGCTTTCAGCGTCGCGACGGCCGCATCGTCGAGCTCGCGGATGACGCGCGCCGGCGCGCCGACGATCAAGGTTCGGTCAGGAAAGTTTTTGCCTTCGGTGATCAGCGCGCCAGCGCCAACCAGGCAGCCGCGCCCGATCTTCGCGCCGTTGAGTACGATCGCGCCCATGCCGATGAGCGAGCCGGCGCCGACGGCGCAACCATGCAGGATCGCATTGTGGCCGATCGTGCAGTCCTCGCCGACATCGATGGGAAAGCCCATGTCGGTGTGCAGCATGCAGCTTTCCTGAACGTTCGTACGGGCGCCCAGGCTGATCCATTCGTTGTCGCCGCGAATCGTCGCGCCGAACCAGACGCCGCAATCCTCGCCGAGCGCCACTTTGCCGATCACGTTCGCGCTGGGCGCGAGCCAATAGCGGCCCTCCGGCGGGAGCTTCGGACCGACGCCGTCGAGCGCGTAGACGGGCATGAAAAGTCTCCTCGATGAGGCGCTATTCCTCCCCCGTCGAAGACGGGGGAGGGGGACCATGCGAAGCATGGTGGAAGGGGCAACGGTCTATCAGGATAAATCCCAAATGCCGGCGGCCCCCTCCAGCGGCCTTCGGCCGGTCCCCCGTTCCGCTTCGCTCCACGGGGGAGGAAAGGCTCCTCGCGAAAGCGACACGCTTTGCGGGGGAGGACATCATGCCCGCTCCCGGGCAGCCATGAAATTCAGAACGAAATAGACGACGATCAGCACGAGATCGAGCGCGACGGCGAGGCTGCTGGCCATGGCGATGCGCGCGCCGAGGATCGGCCCCGCCGCCTCGGTCGCCGCGCAGAGGAGCCAGAGGACGCCGCCCCAGGGCGCGGCGAGCCAAAGCCCGACCGCCGCGACGAGGTCGGCGACGGCGAAGAAGCAGACCGCCGCCGCCATCGGGCCAGGCAATTCCAGGACATTGGCCATGGTCGGATCGGCGCCGAGCAGGATCGTCCAGTTGAAAAGGCCCTTGGCGATCCACACAACGGCAATCGTGCGCATGAACCAAACCAAGGCCAGGGTCCAGCGCGCCGCCTTGGCGTCTTCCGGCGTCAAGGCGCCGACATCGGGAATCGCCGGCAGCGGCGCATAGTCGACGAAGCGCGGCACGCCGCCTTCCGGCGCGGTTTCGGCGGTCACGGCGAAGCCGCCGCAAAGACGAGATCGTTATCGCCGAGCGGCGCGAAATAGGCGTCGATATCTTCGGCTTTGACATCTTCGGCGCGATCCGGCCGCCAACGCGGCCGGTTGTCCTTGTCGACGATCACGGCGCGCACCCCTTCGTAAAAATCGACGCCGCGGCAAATGCGCGAGACGATTCTGAATTCGATCCCCATCGCCTCCTCGAAGGACAGGGTCGCCCCGATTTGCATCTGACGCAGGGCGATCGCTTGGCTAGTCGGCGATTTGGCCAACATAGCGGCAAGCGCCGCCTTGGCCAAAGCCGCGCCCTCCCTGGCGGCTGCGTCAAGCGCGGCCAGACAATCGGCGACCGTCTCGCCGGAAAAGCAGCGCTCGATCAGATCCGTCTCCGCGGCGAGCGGCGAAGCCGGCGGCGGCGTCTTGAAAGAGGCGAAAATATCCTCGATCGAATCGGCCCCTTGCAGCGCCTCGGCAAGGCCGGCCATGCGCCGGCTCTCGACGAAAGCGTCGGCGAGGCCGAAGGCGAGCGCGTCGCCCGCGCCCGCCCGCTCGCCGGTCAACGCGAAATAGCGGCCGATGCGGCGCGGCAGCCGCGGCAGGAGATAGGTCGCCCCGACATCCGGGAAAAAGCCGATGCCGACTTCCGGCATGGCGAAGAGATAGCGCTCGCCGGCGACGACATGCGAGCCAGGCGCCGAAAGGCCGACGCCGCCGCCCATGACGACGCCGTCGATCAGCGCGATATAGGGCTTGGGATAGCGCTTGATGCGGCGGTTGAGAATATATTCCTCGCGCCAGAAGGCGAGCTGGCTGGCGTGGTCGCCC
>DATGLU010000077.1:0-2674 GCA_035294045.1 Roseiarcus sp.
TGTTCCGCGCCTATCTCGAAACCCGCCATCCGGACGGCGGGATGGCCGACATGTCGGTGCTCGACTATTCGATGATGATCGAGGACAGCCATATCGATACCCATGTGATCGAATACCGCCGCCGCGGGCCGGACCATTTCATCACCAAGCGCGGCGAAGGAAAGCTCTACGCCGCCTGCCTGACGGACAAGCTCGCCGATGGCCTGTCGATGGTCTATTCCTTCTTCGACCCCGACGAGGGCCGCCGCTCGCTCGGCTCCTACATGATCCTCGACCACATCGAAAAGGCGCGGAAGCTCGGCCTGCCGCATGTCTATCTCGGCTATTGGGTCGAGGGCTCGAAGAAGATGGCCTATAAAGGCCGCTACCTGCCGCAGGAGCGGCTCGGCATGGACGGCTGGCGGCGGGTGGAGAGAGCGTGACCCCCCTCGCCCCGCGCAGCGGGGAGAGGGTGGCCGCGAAGCGGCCGGGTGAGGGGCTGCGCGGCGCTTGCAGAACGCGCTCGCGGTACGTACCTCACTGGCGTACGCAAATCCCTACGTTCCGCGCAGCCCCTCTTCCGGCGCTTCGCGCCACCTTCTCCCCGCCTTGCGGGGAGAAGGGGAGGTTCACGCGGCTAAGATGCTTTCTGCCGAAGTATAGCTCAGCCCGTGCGCCTCGGCGACTGGCTTGCACGTCACCTTCCCGTCATGCACGTTGAGCCCGGCGCGCAGGTGGACGTCGTCCGTCAGCGCCCGCCGCCAGCCTTTGTCCGCCAGCGCCAGCGCGAAAGGCAGCGTCGCGTTGTTCAGCGCGAAAGTCGAGGTGCGCGCCACCGCGCCCGGCATGTTGGCGACGCAGTAATGGACGATGTCGTCGACGACATAGGTCGGATGCGAGTGGGTCGTCGGCTTGGAGGTTTCGCAGCAGCCGCCCTGATCGATCGCGACATCGACGATCACCGCGCCGGGCTTCATCGTCTTGAGCATGGCGCGGGTGACGAGCTTCGGCGCGGCGGCGCCCGGGACGAGCACGGTGCCGATCAGCAGATCGGCGCGCCTGACCAATTCCTCGATCGCCGTGCGCGTGGAGAAAATCGTGCGCACGCCGGTGCCGAATTGCGCCGACAGCCGGCGCAAAGCCTCAGCCGAGCGGTCGACCACCGTGACGTTGGCGCCCATGCCGAGCGCGATCGTCGCGGCATGCGTGCCGGAGACGCCGCCGCCGAGAATGATCACCTCGGCCGCCGGGACGCCGGGCACGCCGCCGAGCAGGATGCCGCGGCCGCCGGCCGCCTTTTCGAGCGCATGCGCGCCGACTTGCGGCGCGAGGCGCCCGGCGACTTCCGACATCGGCGTCAAGAGCGGCAGCCCGCCATGCGGCGAGGTGACCGTCTCATAGGCGATGCAGGTCGCGCCCGAGGCGATGAGGTCCTTCGTCTGCTCGAGATCGGGCGCGAGGTGAAGGTACGTGAACAAGACCTGCCCGCGCCGCAGCTTCTTGCGCTCGGCGGCGAGCGGCTCCTTGACCTTCACGATCATCTCGGCGCGGGCAAAAATGTCGTCCTGACCGTCGACCAATGTTGCGCCCGCCTGGGCGTATTCCGCATCGGGCAGGCCGGAGCCGATTCCGGCCGACCGCTCGACCCAGACCTGGTGGCCATGATGGACAAGTTCGGCGACGGATGACGGCGTCAGACCAACGCGAAATTCGTTGTCCTTGATCTCCTTCGGCACGCCGATCAGCATGACGGTTTCCTCGCTTGGCCAGAGGCGCATGATCCGCCATTTTTCGAGCAATTTCCCGCCATAGTTTCAGGAACAGCGGTCGCTTTTTCGAATTTAATGCGATAAAATGGATCGGATACGCAATTTTCATCGAAGACCATGCAAACAGACCCGCTTGACGAGCGCGACCGCGCCATCCTCCGCGCCTTGATGCGCGAGGGCCGGCTCGCCAATGCCGATCTCGCCGAGCGGGTCAATCTCTCGCCTTCGGCCTGCCTGCGCCGCGTCCGCATGCTGGAGGAGAGCGGCCTCATCGCCGGCTATGTGATGTTGCTCGATCCGGCGCGCGCCGGCCTGCCCGGCGCGGCCTTCGTCTTCGTCACGCTCGATCAGCAAGGCCGCGCCGCGCTCGACCGTTTCGAGGCCGAGGCGCGCCGCCACGCCGAGATCATCGAATGCTACCTCCTCGCCGGCTCGGCCGATTACCTGCTGCGCATCGCCTATCGCGACGCCGCCGATTTCGAGCGCATCCATACCGACATCCTGACGCAATTGCCGGGCGTCTCGCGCGTGCAGTCGACCTTGGCGCTGCGCACGGTGAAAAAGACGACCGAATTGCCGATCTGATCCATCGTGCGCGGCGCCGTCGATTGTGATAGTCAGGCGCAAAATCAAGGAACCCTCTCTTGACCGACACGCCCGACGATCTCGCCAAGCTGCCCTTCGAAGCGGCGCTCGCCGAACTTGAATCCATTGTCGACAAGTTGGAAAAGGGCGCGACCCCGCTTGAGGAATCGATCAAGATTTACGAGCGCGGCGAAGCCTTGAAGGCGCATTGCGACCGGCTGCTCCGGGAGGCCGAGATGCGCATCGAAAAAATCACTTTAGGCGCCGACGGCAAGCCGAGAGGCGTCGAGCCGCTCGATCCGAAGTAGCGCCCCTTCTTCCCACTTGGCGCAGGGCTGTCC
>DATGLU010000078.1:0-7916 GCA_035294045.1 Roseiarcus sp.
CTTTGACGATGATTTCGCCTGACGTCCTCGGATCGGCGCCGAACACCGCGCGCGCGACCTCGGTGCGGCCCGCTCCCATCAGGCCGGCGAAACCCAAAATCTCGCCTCTACGTAAGGCGAAGCTGACATTCCTAACCAGCGGACCCGCCGTGAGATTTCTCACTTCCAGCGCGATCTCGCTTCTCGCGCCGGCGCTCGACGGAGGCGAGACATCGGTCAAGGTTCGCCCCACCATCATAGCGATGATCGTTTCGACGCTCGTCTCGCTGGTCGGGCGCGTCGCCACGTATTCGCCATCGCGCAGCACCGTGACGCGATCGGAAATCTGCTTCAATTCATCCATCTTATGCGAGATATAGACGACGCCGACGCCACGGCTCTTCAACTCGCGGATGATGCGGAAAAGCTCAGCGATTTCGGCGTCGTTGAGCGCCGAGGTCGGCTCGTCCATAATCAGGACGCGGGAATTGAAGGACAGAGCCTTCGCGATCTCGACCATCTGCTGCTTGGCGACGGTCAATGAGCCGACGATCGCGCGCGGATCGAGATTGAGATGCATCCGGCCAAGAAGCTCACGCGCCTGGCGGTTGAGCTTGTCCTCGTCGAGAAAGAGGCCTAGACGGCCGCGCGGTTCGCGGCCGATAAAGATGTTCTGAGCGACGGTCAAATGGTTCATCAGTTGCAATTCCTGATGAATGATGCCGATTCCGGCCGCTTGGGCTTCTCGGGGATTTGAGAACGCGACCGGTTTGCCGTTGAAGAGGATTTCGCCGGAGTCTTTCGTGTACACGCCGGCGAGAATTTTCATCAGCGTCGACTTTCCGGCGCCATTCTCGCCCATAAGCGCGTGAACCTCGCCGGCCCGCAATTCGAACTGCACGTCGTGGAGCGCCCTCACTCCAGGAAAACTTTTGGAGAGCCTGTGAACGGATATGAGGGCGGTCATGGCGCGAAACATACTTGGCCGCCACCGCGATTAGCGCTGACCGGAGGCCGAAACCAGCCGACATCTCGCCGACTTGAAAAGCGCAACAGGCGAACCAGACGCATCCTCCCAGGCTCCTCCCAACTGATCAAGCGGCATTGGTCGGACCGGCCTTCGCCCTACGCAGTCGCCGCCCTGAACCAACCGGCGCGGCGATCATCGAACCGGTCGGCGGCCAGTTGGATGTCATAATTGCATGCTAGCATGAATGAGAGCAAGACCCATTCTGGCCCCGAGCGTCTTCGTCCTCTTGCGATTCCCCTCCTAAGCAAGCGTCCATAGTTAAGCCGCCTCGATTTATAAGCATTCTAAACTGATGGTCGCCCCATGGCGCGCGCCGGCTCTTGAGGTGCTGATCCGATTCCTCCATGAAAGGCCGCATATGCGTTCGATTGGCGTAAGCGAGGCTCGCCATCCGGTTCGTTTGGGAACGCCCAATGCGAGGCTTCCGTGGCTGAACAGATGGAGAATTTAACCGAAAGCGGCTCGGAGCCGTTCCGCGAAGAGACGGCTAGGCCGTCCTTCCTCGGTATTCTGGCGAACGCCGTTATTTTGGTCGTTCTTTTTATCGCGTCGCGATTTGTCCGCGCGCTGTGGAATCCGGTCGCGGGAGACGTCTGCTACTGGCTCTTGGCCCTCTGGATCTGGATATATCTTGCGACCCTTCGCGTCGACCTCTTTCAGAGGGTCAGAAATCCCGACACGTCTTTCATGCTCAACATGATCGTCCAAGCGGCGGCGAGCGTCGCCATTGTGACGGGACTGCGCATCGCCACGGCGCCCCTGCTTACGCACGTTTTGATATTGATGAAATAAGCCCCTTCGGGCGCGCGGTCCTCCATCGCCGACGGACGCGGCGAGCCCCTTCGCCGAAAAGCATGAGCTAACAATCGCCTGTCGCTCACAAAACCCGCCGGAACGTCAAATGATCGATAACAGCCCGGATGGCGCCTCAACCGCGCTCGTTGAGGAAATCCTCGACGAGCATCTCGACGTGGCGGCGCGGATGCGGGCGCTGGCGCCGCTGATCGGCGCGGTTGCCGGCGAGATCAGAGAAGCGCTCAGGCGCGGCAATAAAGTGCTGCTCTGCGGGAATGGCGGCAGCGCGGCGGACAGTCAGCATTTAGCGACGGAATTCGTCGTCAGATTCTCGAAAAATCGCCCCGCTCTGCCGGCGATCGCTCTCACAACCGATACGTCGATCCTGACCGCCGCCGTCAATGATTTCGGGCCTGAGCAAATGTTCGCCCGGCAAGTCGCCGCTTTGGGACGGGAGGGCGATATTTTGATCGGCCTCACCACGTCCGGCAATTCGCCAAACGTCGTGGCGGCGTTGAGGGAGGCGCGGCGGCGCCGGCTGCGCGCCATGTGCCTGACCGGCGGCGATGGCGGCCGCGCAAAGGCCGAGGCCGATCTTTGCGTCGCCGTTCCCTCGCAAAGCGTCGCGCGGATCCAAGAAATGCATATTGTCATCGGCCACGTGATCTGCGCGATGCTTGACGCCGCTTTCGGGTAAGCGAACTGCCGCCCGCTTTGCCGGGCGCTACGCCACCGCTGCGCGGCGTGTATGATCAGAGCGCCACGCGCCAAGCTCTTTGGACCGGCGCGACGCTGCAAGTTCATCCGCGGCGGCGCTTTGTTCCTCGCCTCTCATCCAACCGGGCAAGCCCAAGCTCGCTTCGCGACCGCGGTAGCGCAAGACCCCGGAATTGGGTTGCGACCGGAAATCATAGGCCCTGGCGATCCGAAAACGCTCCACGCCAGGATCGAAACGATCGAGCAGGTATGGTTGAGTCTTGAAAGCCTCCAACATGGCGCGCTTCTTCGCCGCCTCTGCCGGCAGGAGACGGGCGACAACGCCGTCCTCGCCATCGCAAAACGTTTGGAATTTCGGCCCGGCCGAGCTCTGGTGGTAGAACGGCATTTCGATGATCGCCGGACCGCGCCCAAGCAAAAGGCCGGCGGCCATATGGACGCAATAGGCGACGCCATCGTGATCGGAATGGCCGCCTTCAAAGGCGTGGGTCAGCACGGTTTCAATATTGCGTTGCACGAAGAACGCGGCCAGGCGATGCGTGACGGAAATTCGCGCGCGCCAAACCTCGCCGTCCGCAACGCCCATCATCGAGAGTTGCTCTTCGCGCATGCCGGCGATGGCGAGCGCTGAGCGGAGTTCGCGCCCTCTCGCTTGCGCGTAAGCCTGCGCGGTGCGGAAACCGGCTCTGCGCGCGTTGATCAGGTCGCGCGGCGCGCCGTCGGTGACGACGATCACATGGATATCGGGCAGCCGCGCAAGCAAAGCGCCGCAGCCAATCGTCTCATCGTCCGGATGGGCGACGATGACCGCGATCCGTGATCCGTCGACAGATGAAGGCCCGGGGCCGGCGAGCCATTTCAGAGCGGTCATGAAACAGTTCCGCAATCGCGCTAACGTTGGCGTGCGCTCTTATCGGCCCGCTCTCCTCAGAGTGAGGTAAACGAATTCGGTAATCTGAATCCTTGGTGTCTCATCGGCGATTTGGATCGATAAAATTATAAATGTCGTCGAGACCTGGTCCAGGTCGGGCGCAATAGAGCAAACGCGATCTGGATGCGGTTAACAAATGCCTGCCGCCGGCCGACTCCATTGCGAGTCAAGAATTACGCTTTATTAAAGCAAATACCTGCTGCTCATTCAGCGTTTTTTATTCAATTGCGCCTACTACTCAGCGTCCAAGAACAAATCTTTTGAAAACGGGACGACAATGAGCGCGATACCAGAGCGGCGGGCAGGAGCGGTTGCGCTGCCGGGACAAGCGGGCGGCCTATCGCTTCAAATATCATGGTGGCGAGCGGCAAAGCTTTTTGGCGCCAGCGCGATCTTGGCGATTGGCGCCTACGCCGTCATATCGGATCAGATGGCGATCGCGACCGACAATGCGGTCGTTTCGGCTTATTCGATCGCTTTGCGTACGCCGATTGAGGGGGTGATCGGCGCGGCGTCCTTGCGCGTCGGCGACCGCATAGGCCGCGACGCCTTGCTCGCGCAAGTTCGCAACAATCGCGTCGACGACCAGCGGCTGGTCGATCTGCGAGAGCACTTGACCCAGGCTCGCGCCCGCCTCGAAGCCACAAAGGCCATGCAGACCTCACTCGAAAAAATGCGCGCGGCGCTCAACGAGCGCTCAGACGCCTATTTGAAGGCGAGCGCCGCGCGCCTCGCCGGTTCGCTGACCGAGGCTCGATATACTCTTGCCGCGCTCTCCTCGCGCCGCGAAGAGGCGAAGAAAATCCTCGACCGCCGCTCTCTGTTGGCGCAAGGCGGCGCAAGTTCGGTTGTCGACCTGGAAAAGGCGCAGTCCGACGTGGAAATCCTCGCCGCCGAAGAAGCCGCGCAGCGCGGGCGTCTTGAGTCTCTCACAGCCGAGGCCGCCGCGATCGATCGCGGCGTGGTGTCCGAGCCGGGCTCGAACGATGTCGCCTATTCGCGCCAGCGCGCCGACGAAATCGCCATCCGGTTGGCCGATCTCGACCACGACCGCTCGCTGGCGCAGGCCGATATCGAGGAAACGTCGGCGCGCCTCGCCAGCGAACAGGCCCGCATCGACAAGCTGCAGAGCGCGTCCATGATCGCGCCAAGCGCCGGCATGGTGTGGAAGCTCGGCGCTTCGAACGGCGAACGCGTCGGCGCCGGAGAAACCATCGCGCAGATCGTCGACTGCGATTCCGCTTTCATCATCGCCAGAGTGCCGCAAAACCGTGTGCCGGACATCATGGTCGGCGACGAGGCGGAGTTCAGGCTCTCGGGAGACGAGACGAAGCGCCATGGGCGGGTGCTGACGGTGACCGGCGACGCGACGGGCGGCGACCGCAACCTTGCCGCGGTCCCCTTCGAGGAGAAGAGTCCGACCGCCGCTGTCCGAATCGCCATGGATCCTGTCGCCGGCGAGTGCCCGGTCGGCCGCACCGCTCGGGTTCTCCTGCCCTCGAACGGCCACGGCTTTATCTCGCGGCTGCTTGGGCGCTTCCATTGACCTTGCAATGCTGTCGCTCGCCGCTTTAGGCCCCCTCCTCCTCAGCGTCGGCCTGATCACGACGCTGATCCTGTTCGAGCAAACGAGCCCGCGCCTCGTGCGGGCGTTGTGCGCCTCTCTGTGCATCGCGCTGGCCGTCCGGTATCTCTGGTGGCGCTTCGAATTTTCGATGCCGACGCACCAGAACTTCTACCAGTCCATCTGGGCTTGGGCTTTCTTCGCCTTCGAGGCGACATCGATCGTCAGCTCGGTCATGGTGCTTTTCTTCATGTCGCGCTGCAAGCGCCGACAGCCGCCAAGCAGAATTCCGGAATCCTTGGCCAATGCGCCGGTCGACGTTTTCATTGCGACTTACAACGAGCCTTTGCAGGTCCTCGAACGCGTCGTTGTCGGCGCTCAGGCGATCGACCATAAGGATGTGCGAGTCTGGATTCTCGACGACGGCGCGCGCGATTGGGTGCGAGATTTGGCGGCGGAGCTGGGCGTGCAATATGTCCGCCGCGTCAAGGGCGCGCACGCCAAGGCGGGCAACATCAACAATGGCCTGAAGCACGCGTTGAATCTGGGCCGGCGGCCCGAATTCATTCTCCTCTTGGATTCCGACTTCGTTCCGTACCGCAGCATCCTCAAGCGAACGCTGGGCCTCTTTACCGAAGCCGATGTCGGCATCGTTCAGACGCCTCAGCATTTCTTCAATTCCGACCCAATCCAGAGCAATCTGCTCCTCGCACGGCACTGGCCGGACGAACAGCGTTTCTTCTTCAATTCCCTTTTGGAATGCAAGGACGCTTGGGGCGCGGCGTTTTGCTGTGGAACCTCGGCGGTTTTCCGCGTCGACGCGCTCGTCGCCGCCGGCGGCATGGCGATCGAAACCGTCACCGAGGACATGCTGACCACGTTCAAATTGAACGAATATGGCTATCGGACGATCTATCTCAACGAACAGTTGAGCATGGGGCTCGCGCCCGAGGGGCTCGCGCCCTATATTTCCCAGCGGGCTCGTTGGTGCTTGGGCGCGATGCAACAGATTTACACGCGCTGGTCATTCGCCGGCGCGGCGAAGATCGGGCTGATGAGCCGCATCTCCGCTCTTGACGGCGTTCTCTATTGGATCAGCAACGCGCCCTTCAAGTTGATGATGATCGCCGGTCCGCTCGTCTATTGGTGGACGCAAACCGCCGTCATTTCCAGCACGGTCGGCGACCTCTTTTGCTACCTGGCGCCGTCGGCGATCTGCTCGATCATCTTCATGAGCTTTTTTGCGCGCAAGCGCATATTGCCGGTGATGACCGACGTCACCCAACTGATCAGCAGCTTCGCCATTTTCTCGACGGTTTTGGTCGCGCTGGTCCGCCCTTGGGGGCATCCATTCAAGGTGACGGCCAAAGGCGTCGCGACCGACAAGGTCACCGTTCAATGGGGCCTTTTGACCCCATTCGCCTTGATGGCGCTTGCGACAATAGCCGGCGTCGCCGCGAATATCTCGCCCTATGCCGCAATCTACGGGACCGACGGCTATGAGGTGAACGTGTTCTGGAGCCTGTTCAATGTCGCCGTTCTGATAATCGCCTGCGCGGTTTGCGTTGAATTGCCGCGGCGCCGCGCGGAGGAGCGCTTCGCATCCGGCGAGCAGGCGACCATCCGCCTTTCGACCGGAATGCAGGCCCCCTGCGATGTTCGAGACATTTCGCTGAGCGGCGCAAATATTTCACTCCCAATGGGCGCGTTGCGCGCCGACGATACGGGCGTCTTGGTCTTCGCCGACGGAGTCGAGGCGCCGTTCCGGCTTGTTCGCCACTTGCCGAGCGGCCTCGCTGTCCGGTTCAGCGACGATTCCGCGACGCGAAGGAAGCTCATCGCCAAGCTCTTCACCGGCGGCTATGACAATGAGGTGCCGCAAATCAAGGTGACCCGCGTAATGGCGGCGATCGGCAAGCGCCTGGCCGCTTAGCTCGACCTCAAAAGCGGCAATTGAGCCGACATTTCCGTGGGTGATTCAATTCGGAGAGCGGGCGAGCGCTAAAGCCCTAGCGAAGGTGCTTGGCGCGATAGCTTGCGATCTCCGCCATGGAGGCCGGGCCGATGCCGGGGATTTCGGATAGAAGCTCTTCCCTCACGAACAAAAGTCGTTCTGGGCAGTCGATCGCGCAGCTTAAGAGGGTTCGAATCGTCCTTTTGCTGAAACCCCGCGCTTCGAATGAAAGCGCCGTCGGAGCACGTTTTTTCAACTCGTCAGTACGTAACGCCATGACGATGGTCCTCTCTTAAGGACAAATGAGGCAAATCCAGCGCGACAGCGTCGCGTATTCAATAGTTTAGCGTCGCAAACATGGCGGCCAACGCCCGTCCCAATACTCATTATAAGTCGCATTGGTGTAAAGAAAGTGTACGCGGATAGTATTTTAGGTCTCGTCCGAAGGAGGATCGGGCAACCATAGGCGCAAATTCCCGGGCGGGCGGGCTACCGCGAGAGGGATGTTTAACCGCGACGCGCGACAATGCTCCTATCCGATGGTCTGGCGTGAAGAGAGACGGGCATGGCCGCCCAGATTTCAGGCTCCCTGTTTGATATCGATCTCCACGATCGGCGTCGAGACGTCCGTGTCGCATTGAGTTTGTCCGGGCGCTACAACCTCGGCGATCGCCTGGACTATCCCTGTTGGACGCTCGACCTTTCGCCCAGCGGAATAGCCCTTTTGGGCGTCGAGCGCGGCCAGATCGGCGATCGGGTCGTCGCCTATATCGGCCAATTGGGACGGCTCGAAGGGACGGTCACGCGCCACTTCGGGGCATGCTTCGCCGCCAAGCTGACGACGCCGGTGTTGAAACGGGAAAAGCTGAAAGAGCAGATCGCCTGGCTGGCGGCGCACCGACAAGGACAGCCGGATAATCGCCGCTTCGAGCGGATAGCGCCCTAC
>DATGLU010000079.1:0-2430 GCA_035294045.1 Roseiarcus sp.
CGACGCGGTGCGCTCGCACGCGCCGGCTTTCATCTTCACCACCGCCTTGCCGCCGCCCGTCGCAGCGGCGGCGTTGGAAGCGGTGCGCATCGCCAAGACGGCCGGCGCCCTGCGCGCCCGCCATCAGCAGCAAGTGGCGAAGACCAAGGCCGCGCTTCAGCAGGCCGGCATTCCCGTCCTCGCCAATCCCTCGCATATCGTCCCCGTGATGATCGGCGACGCCGAGCTCTGCAAGAAAGCGAGCGACCGCCTGCTCGAGCGCCACGGCGTCTACATCCAGCCGATCAACTACCCGACAGTGGCGCGCGGCACAGAGCGCTTGCGCATCACGCCGACGCCGCATCATGACGATGGCCTGATCGCTGAATTGGTCGCAGCGCTAACCGAGACATGGCGTGCCCTCGGCCTGCCCTTCGCCAGGCCGGCCATGGCCGCCGAATAGCCGCCGCGCCCTGTAGCCGCGGTCGCCGTTGTAGCCGCGGTCGCTGACCGCGGCGCCTCCTCCGGACAGCCGCGGTCGACGACCGCGGCTACAGCCCCTTCCGCGGACTACAGCTTCGCCAACCAGCGGGTCAGCCGCCGCGTCGCCTCGGCGATCTCTTCCGGCCGGCGGGCGAAGCAGATGCGGACGTACTCTTCGCCGCCCGGGCCGAAAGCCGTGCCCGGCGCGACGCCGAGTCCCGCCTCGTCGACGAGGCGCAGCGCGAGGCGGCGCGTATCGGTGATCCCGTCGAAGGCGCAAAACAGATAGAAGGCGGCGCGCGGATAGGCGAAGCGGACGCGGCCGGTCGCGGCCAAGCCGTTGCAGAGAATGTCGCGGCACTGCCGCATGCCGGCGATTTGCCGGACGATGAAATCCTCGCCGCCTTCCAGCGCCGCCTCGGCGCCGCGCTGAACGAAGACCGGCACGCCCGACGTCGAATATTGAACGAGATTCTCGATGACCGGGCCGAGCGCCGGCGGCGCCTCCAGCCAGCCGACGCGCCAGCCGGTCATCGCCCAGTTCTTTGACAGGGTCTGGACGAAGAGGATGCGGTCGTCCGGCGCCATTACGTCGTGGAAGGACGGCGCGCGGCCGCCGTCATAGACGAGGCGTCCATAAATCTCGTCGGCGATGATCCACAAGCCGCGCCGCCGGGCGAGATCGCGCAAGGCGGTCAGTTCCTCGATCGTCGCGGCAAAGCTCGTCGGATTGGCGGGCGAGTTAAGGATGATCGCCCGCGTCGCCGGCGTGACCAGGTCGCCGATCCGATCGATGTCGAGCCGCCATTCGGCGCCGGCGATCATCGGCGCGAAGACGGTCTTGGCGCCGGCCAGCGCGATCGCGCCGTAGAAATTCGGCCAGGCGGGCGAGGGGACGATGATCTCGTCGCCCGGCCCGGCGACGAGCCGCGCCGCGATTTCGAGCGCGTGCATGCCGCCGACGGTGACGAAGAACTGCTCGGGCGAGAAGGCGCCGCCGCCCGGCGCCTGGCCATAGACGCGGCTCATGTAGCGGGCGATCGCCGCCCGCAATTCCGGAATCCCGCGCTGATCGGTGTAGAAGGTCTCGCCGGCTTCAAGCGAGCGCTTCGCCGCTTCCGAAATGAACTCGGGCGTGACGAGATCGCCCTCCCCGACCCAAAGCGGGATGAGCCCCTGACGATTGCGGCCGTAATTGAAGACCTCGACGATCCCGCTTTCCTCAAGCGCGCGCGTTTGAGGATTGAGGAGACCGAGCCAATCCGGAGCCTTCTCCAACCGATTTGGTGTTTCAACCAGCGAATCGACCATGAGCGCCTCAAGCTGCGGCGCTCATCGTAGCGCCTCGGCTTACGGCCCCAAATGCGTTCAACCGTTGGCGGCAATGCGCTTTGGTCAGCTTTCGGCGCGCGCAAGCGTCGCATGTCCAAGGCCCCGACCGCTATAAACGCGGGGAGGGCTCCTGGCGTTTCGTCACTTCGCGACCAGCGCGTCCCTGATCTCGGTCAGCAACTTCTCGGTGGTGGTCGGCGCGGGCGGAGCCGCGGGCGCATCGGCCTGCTTGGCGCGGAGGCGGTTGATCACCTGGATGACGACGAACAAAGCCGCGGCGATGATCAGGAAGTTGATGACGTTGGTCACGAAATTGCCATAGGCGAAGACGCCGCCCTGTTTTTTCGCGTCGACAAGATTCGAGGCGGTCACGGCGCTGGAGAGCGGGATGAAGTAGTTGGAGAAATCCGCTTTGCCGAAAATGCCGATCACCGGCATGATGATGTCGTTGACCAGCGAATCGACGATTTTGCCGAAGGCGGCGCCGATGACCACCGCGACGGCGAGGTCGACGACATTGCCCCGCATGGCGAAGGCGCGAAATTCCTTAAGCATGAGCTCCCCCTCTCGCTTTCGAGTCGGCGCGTCGAGCTTAGCCCAGCCGAATCGCGTGTCAAAAGCCGGCCGGAGCAAATC
>DATGLU010000080.1:0-6742 GCA_035294045.1 Roseiarcus sp.
GATCGCCGCGACAATGACGAGGCTCGCGACCGAGGCGCGCGTCCAGCGCTGGACGATCGGCCGCGCGCTCATATCGGCCGCCTGCGAAAGCGCGGCAGCTTCGCGCGGATCGTCTCGCCGGCGAACACGCGGATGAGAATGACGGCTAAGAACACTGCGTGGCCGGCGAGAAAGAATCCTTGCGGGCTCACCTGCGCGCCGAGGCTCTGCGCGACGCCGAGAACGACGCCGCCGACCAGCGTGCCCCAAAGCGAGCCGGCGCCGCCGATCACCGTCGCTTCGAAGGCGAAGATCAACTGCATCGGGCCGGCATAGGGATCGAAAGTCGCGCGCAAGGCGAGCGCCGCGCCGGCGATTCCGACCGTGACCATCGCGATGGCGGTCGCCGCGGCTTTGACGAAGCGCGCGTCGACGCCGACAAGCCCGGCCGTGTCGGCGTCCTCCGCGGTCGCGCGGATGGCGCGGCCGATCTGGGTCTTGGCGAGCAGAAGCTGCAAGCCGCCGAGTTCGACAATCGCTGCGATCAGGATCAGGACGGCGAGCTTGCCGATGCTGATGTCGTCGGTGACCGACCATGAATCGTAGGAGAGCGTATCGACATAGGGCGCGAGCGAGCGCGTGTCGGCGCCGAAGCGCTGGAAGAGGAGGTTCTCGATGACGATGGCGAGGCCGAATGTCGAAAGGATCGGGGTCAAGACGCCACCGCGCTGGCTGCGTTCCAGCACGCCGCGCTGCAGCAGCCAGCCGATCGCCGCCATCGCCGGCAGAACGATCAGCAGCGCGACGAAGGGCGAGAGGCCATAGGAATCGGCAAGCACGAAAAGGGCGAAGGCCGCCAGGATCGCCAGAGCGCCATGGGCGAGATTGATGATCCGCATCACGCCGAACATGAAAGAGAGGCCGCAGGCGATCAGCGCATAATAGCCGCCGAGCAGCACGCCTTGAATGATCTGGTTGACGAGGATCATGACGCGGCTCCCGCTTCGGGCGCGGCGCGGTGCAAGCCGAAATAGGCGGCGGTGACCTCCTCGCGCGTCATGTCCGCCGCCTTGCCCTCGGCGACGAAGCGCCCCTCCAGCATGCAGATCACCTGGTCGGCGACGCTCAGCGCGCGTTTCAAATCCTGCTCGACGAGGATCACCGTTACGCCCGAGCGCATCAGCATTTGAAGCGAAGCATAGACTCGCTCGACGGCGAGCGGCGACAGGCCGAGCGAGACTTCGTCGAGAAGCAGAACCTCGGGATTGGTCATCAGGGCCCGGCCGATCGCCGCCGCCTGCTGCTCGCCGCCCGAGAGGCTGCCGGCCAGCGCCTTGCGGCGCGGCTGCAAGTTCGGAAACGTCTCCAAAACGGATTCGATCGACCAGGGGCCGGGCCGGCCGACGCCGCCGGCGAGCTTGAGATTATCCTCGACGGTCATGCCGGCGAAGAGCCGCCGTCCCTCGGGAACGAGCGCGACGCCGCGCTTCGTCCGCTCGTGGGCGCGCGCCTGGCCGAGATCGACGCCGTCGAGCAGCACGCGGCCGGAATGGAGCGGATGCGCGCCGGCTATGGCGCGCAGCAGCGTCGTCTTGCCGGCGCCATTGGCGCCGACCAGCGCAAGCGTCTGGCCCTTCTCGACAGCGAACGAGACCGCGCGCACCGCCTGCAGCAGGCCATGGCGCGCGTCGAGCTTTTCGACCTGCAGCGCGCTCATGCCGCCGCGCCGCCGAGATAGGCTTCGATCACCGCGGGATCGGCCATGACCTTGCGCGGCTCGCCCTCGGCGAGGACGCGGCCGGCATTCATGCAGACGAGACGGTCGGCGACTTGCAGCAGGATATGGACGATGTGTTCGATCCAGATCAGCGCGACGCCGCGGCGCTTCAGCTCCTTGACGATGTCGACGAGCTCGCTCGTTTCCGCGTCGGTCAGTCCGCCGCCGATCTCATCGAGCAGCAGCGCGACCGGCCTGACGGCAAGCGCGCGGGCCAGCTCCAGCCTTTTGCGGTCGAGCAGGCCGAGCGTCTCAGCGCGGCGGTTGGAGAGCGACGCCATGCCGCAAAGCCGCAATGCGTCGACACAGAGGTCATAGGCTTCGGCGCGGACGAATCGCGGCCGGTTGGCCGCAGCGACGAAGACGTTCTCGAAGACGGTCAGGCCGCCGAAGGGGCGGGGAATCTGATGGGTGCGCGCCAGGCCGAGCCGGCAACGCTCGGCGGCGGGAAGGCTCGTCACATCGGCGCCCTCGAAGCTGACCCGGCCGGCGCTTGGCGGCAGCGCCCCCGAAAGTACGGAGAGCAGGGTCGTCTTGCCGGCGCCGTTCGGGCCGACGATTCCAACCGCCTCGTTGGCGCGCATCGCGAAATCGACGCCGTCGAGGACCGTCAGCGCATTGAAGCGCTTGACGATCCCCCGGGCGGCGAGGATTTCGCGCGACGACGGTTTGGCGCTCGTCTCGTTCATCGGGCCGGGCGCCACTGTGAGGACGGCGAGGAAGGCTCAGGAATTGTACGGAACAAGCTTCGCCTCGATCGGCACGTTCGGATCGGTGGCGTGCTCGGTCGTCGGATAGTCGAGCTTGAATTTCGAGCCCGGTTTCGCCTTCACCCATTGCGCGCCGATGATCGGGCCGGGCGAGACATTGGGCACGGGGCCGGAGGTGAAATCGACCTTGCCGTTGATCGTCATGATGTTCAGCTTGGCCATCGCCGAGGCGACTTTCGCCTTGTCCTTTGGCGCGCCGCTTTGCTTGAGCGCCTCGACGCCGGCGTCGATCAAAGCCAGCGACGCGCCGAGTTGCTGCGTCCATTGCTTGCCCGAAGTCTTCTCGTAGCCGTCGGCCAATTCCCGGCTCGATATTCCGGTCAGCGACGACTTGTACGGGAAGGCGCGGTGCCAATAGGCGGCGCTGGAGAAATTGTAGCCGAGCGCGCCGAAGGCTTCGACGGTGGTCGGGAAGAGCCCGGTCTTGGCCGTCTGGCAGATTTTCACCATTTTCGAATAGCCCTGCTGCGCGGCCTGGCGCCAAAAGGCGGCGAAATCCGGCGGGATCGGGAAGGAGTTGAAGATCTCGCATTTCTCCTTCTTGAACATCGCGATCTGCGCCGAATAGTCGGTGGTGCCGTCCTCGTATGGGCCGGGGTCGATGATGGTGAAACCGTCCTTGGCCAGAAGCGGGACGAGATGTTCGCGAATGGCGTTGCCGTCGGCGTCGTTAGGCAGCAGAACGCCGACTTTCTTGTTCGTCTCGACGCCGCCATGCGCCCATAGGGACACGTAGCATTTATGGAACTCCTCGACCCCGAAGCCGAAATGGTACGTCCATTTGAACGGCGAGGGTTGGCCGGGCTTGGCGCCGCGGCCGAAATACCAGGATTCCCAAGGCATCACCGTCGACATGCAGGGCACGCCGGCCGCTTCGCAGGCGTCGGCGACGGGATTGATCACTTCCGGCGTCGAGACGGGCAGCATCAAATCGACGCCGTCGCTGTTGATCAGGCTCTTGGCGAGTTGGCCGGCGCGCGACGGATCGGACTGGGTGTCCTGGTCGAGAATTTTCACCTCGTAGGTCTTGTCGCCGACCGTCAGGCCCTTCGCGAGCGCCTTGCGGGCAAGGTCGATGACATAGCCGTCGGTCTCGCCAAAGCCGGCGAGCGCGCCGGTGCGCGGACTGACGAAGCCGATCTTGAGGATGTTTTCGGCGGCCGCGGCGTTGCGCGACCGGAGGCCCGTCGCCAGCGCAAGACCGCTTGCGCCCGCGGCCGTAAGAACCTGCCGCCGCGACAACCCGCTGCGACGCTCCGTCTTGCCGAAACTCCTCATCTGTTCCTCCCGCTGGCTTGCCGATCGTTCTATGGCGCCGGCGATTTGTTATATCGAATAATTACCGGCTGCGCCAGCGATCCTGGCGCGCGGACGGGCCTAAAGCGGGGAGGAGAGGCGGCGTGAGGCAAACCGCCGCGACGCGTCCGGCCTGCGTGGCGCGTAGGCCCGAAGTTTACCAGGGAGAGACAGCCGGCGCGCTTGCGACTTCGCGACTATTCTTCGGCGTCGACTTTAGCGGGCGCCAGTCTCACCGGCCGGAGCAGGAAACTTGGCACATGGTCGCCGAGCCCGATGATCGGCGGCTCATTCGCCTCATGGCGATGGTGGGGAGGACGATGGCCGCTTTCGCGCCGCTCGGACCGCGGGCGGTGTTCCCTGTCGGGACGCGGGCGATGATCGCGCCGCTCATCCTGCGGCCGCGACGCGTGAGCATGCGCTTCATGAGCATGCGGTTCATGCGCGCGCGGCGCGTGGGCAGGCGCCTCCTCTCCGGCCTTATCCCGGCCGTGGCGGCCGGCGCGCCCAGCCGAGCGGCCTTGGCCGCGCTCGCCGCGCCCACGGCGGCGATGGTCGCGCGGCTCGGCGCGCTGCTCGGTCTCGTCCGCGAACGCCTCTTCGCCGCCTTCGATCCAGTCGATCTTGCGGTTGATCAGCTTCTCGATCTCGTCGATCGCCCTGGAATCGACCGGCGTGACAATGGTGAAGGCCTGGCCCTGCTTGCCGGCGCGGCCGGTGCGGCCAATGCGGTGGACATAGTCTTCCGCGTGATGGGGCGTATCGTAATTGACGACATGGCTGACATCGGGAATGTCGAGCCCGCGCGCGGCCACGTCGGAGCAGACGAGCAATTGCAATTCGTCATTGCGGAACGCGTCGAGCGCCGCCATGCGCGAGCGCTGGTCCATGTCGCCGTGCAGCGCGCCGGCCGAGAAGCCGTGCTTCTGCAGCGAGCGGGCGACGACCGCGACTTCGCGCTTGCGGTTGCAGAAGATGATCGCGTTCTTGAAGTTCTCGGCCTTGCGCACGATGCGGCGCAGGGTGGCGCGCTTCTCTTCCGGCGTCGAACCGGAGCGCACCAGCTTCTGCTCGATCGTCTCGGCGGTGGTCGCGGCGCGGGCGACTTCGATGCGGACGGGATTTTGTAGGAACGTGTCGACGAGCCGCGTGATTTCCGGCGGCATGGTCGCGGAGAAGAACAGCGTCTGGCGCGTGAACGGCACCAATTTGCAGATGCGCTCAATGTCGGGGATGAAGCCCATATCGAGCATGCGGTCGGCTTCGTCGATGACCAGGATTTCGATGCCGGTCAAAAGCAGCTTGCCGCGATCGGCGAAATCGAGGAGGCGGCCCGGCGTCGCGATCAGCACGTCGGCGCCGCGGGCGATTTTGGCTTCCTGGTCGCCGAACGAGACGCCGCCGATCAGCAGCGCGACGCTGAGCTTGTGGTTGACGCCGTATTTGGCGAAGGCTTCCTCCACCTGGGCGGCGAGTTCGCGCGTCGGCTCGAGGATCAGCGTACGCGGCATGCGCGCCCGGGCGCGTCCCTGTTCGAGGCGCGACAGCATCGGCAGCGTGAACGCCGCGGTCTTGCCGGTGCCGGTCTGCGCGATGCCGAGCACGTCGCGGCCGGCCAAAGCATAAGGGATGGCTTGTTCTTGAATGGGCGTCGGCGTGTCGTAGCCAGACGCTTCAACGGCGTTGAGCACTTTTTCGCTCAGGCCGAGTTCTTTAAATTCCATAGGATCTCACACAATCGGCGCTATTAGCGTTCGCCCCCTAAACGCCTGTCGCCGTGAAAACGCGGGTTCTCTTGAGGACGCATATCGCGCCATGAGCGCGCCGGGCCCGCGCAAGCTTACTTTGCGGCGCGCGTGCACCTATAGGGGCGATTCACGCAAAGTCAATGACAATACGCCGCGCCCCGCTTGGATATGGCGATCGTGGAGCTATCGCGCAAGCGCCGAGACGCGGCGATCCGCCCTCCGGCGTCAAGCGCTTAAGTCAAATCCGCGCGAACGGTTGACAGGCGTGGCGTCGCCGCCTACCATTTAACCAACATGTTAAATGAGACGCCCCGGAGGACCAAGAGCGACGCGCTCTCGGCGACTTTCGCCGCGCTGGCCGATCCGACGCGGCGAGCAATTCTTGCCGCCTTGGCTGCCGGCGAGCAGACGGTTGGCGCGCTGGCGCTGCCCTTTCCGATTTCCGGGCCGGCGATTTCCCGCCATTTGCGGGTTCTGGCCGAAGCCGGCCTGATCGAGCGCAAGGCGAGCGCGCGCTGGCGCATCTGCTCGCTCCGGCCGGACGCGATGCGCGACGCCCATCAATGGCTCAGCGACTACCAGCGCTATTGGGAGGAGAGTCTCGATCGCCTCGCCGAACTCGTCGAAGCGCCGGAGCGAAAGGCCGCGGCGCAGCCCAAGAAGGCGAAAGATTCGAAATCGGAGCGAAGGAGAGGGAAATGAAGGAAGCCGCGACTTTTCATCTCGAGATCGAGCGTTTCATCAGGGCGCCGCGCGAAAAGGTCTTCGCCGCCTTTACCCAAGAATCGCTCCTGAAGGCTTGGCATTGTCCGCGCGGCATGACCGTGGCGGAGGCGAGCGTCGATGCGCGGGTCGGCGGCGCCTATCGCATCGTAATGGCGAGCCGCGACGGCTCGCGCTTCGTCGTCGTCGGCGCCTACCAGGCGATCGAGCCGCCGGATTTCATCGCCTATACTTGGCGCGCCGAGGGCGGCCCGGCCTCCGATTTGACGACGCTGATCGAAGTCAGACTGACGGCGAAGGACGGCGGCACGACGCTGCAGATGCGCCATACCGGCTTCCCGAATGCTGAAACCTGCGCCTCGCATCGCCAGGGTTGGCAATCCTGCTTCAATCGCCTCAGCGATCTCCTCGACGTCGAGGGCAGCGCCGGGACCGTCACGCTGTTCGGC
>DATGLU010000081.1:0-7307 GCA_035294045.1 Roseiarcus sp.
TGGCCGGACGAGACGCCGGAGCTTAAGCGCTTCTATCCGAACAACGTCCTCGTCACCGGCTTCGACATCATCTTCTTCTGGGTCGCCCGGATGATGATGATGGGCCTGCATTTCCGCGGGCAAATCACGTTCCGCGACGTCTATATCCACGCCCTGGTCCGCGACGAGAAGGGCGCGAAAATGTCGAAGTCGAAGGGCAATGTCATTGACCCGCTCGACCTCGTCGGCCGCTATGGCGCCGACGCTTTGCGCTTCACCCTGGCGGCGATGGCCGCGCAGGGGCGCGACATCAAGCTTTCCGAAAGCCGCATCGAAGGCTACCGCAATTTCGCGACCAAACTCTGGAACGCCGCCCGTTTCGCCGAGATGAACGGTTGCGTCCGGCGCGCCGATTTCGATGCGAAAGCGGCGCGGGATCCGCTCAACCGCTGGATTTTGGGCGAGGCCGGCAAGGCGGTGGCCGAGACCGGCGCGGCGATCGAGGCCTTTCGCTTCAACGACGCCGCCAACGCTGTCTATCGCTTCGTCTGGAATATTTTCTGCGACTGGCATCTCGAACTGGTCAAGCCGGCGCTGCAGGGGCCGGACGGACCGGCGAAAGAGGAGGCGCGGGCGGTCCTCGCCTCTGTGCTCGATGCGGCGATCGGCCTGCTCCATCCGTTCATGCCCTTCCTCACCGAAGAACTATGGGCCGTAAGCGGGGGCGATCTGCGCGACCATCTGCTGGCGCTCGGTCCCTGGCCGGCGGCGGAAGAACTCGAGGACGCCGCGGCCGAAGCGGAAATCGGCTGGATGATCGATCTCGTCTCCGAGATACGCTCGGCCCGCTCCGAGATGGGCGTGCCGGCCGGCGCCCAGGTGCCGCTCGAACTGGTCAAAGCCAGTCCCGAAGTGAAGGCTTACGCCCGCCGCTGGGAAGAGCCGATCAAGCGCTTGGCGCGCCTGAATACGATCGGCTTCGCCGACGCAATTCAGCCAGGCTCGGCGCAGTTGTTCGTCCGCGGCGGAACCGCCGTTTTGCCGCTGCAAGGCCTTATCGATTTCTCGGCCGAGCGCGCCCGCCTGAGCAAGGAGCGCGATGCGCAACGAAAGGAGATCGAGCGAATCGACCAGAAGCTCGCCAATCCGGATTTCGTCAAACGCGCGCCGGAGGAAGTGGTCGAGGAAAACCGCGAACGACGCGAGACCGCAAGCGATCGGCTGAGCAAGATCGAAGCGGCTTTGCAACGGATCGACGCGGCGCTCGCGAGGGCGACGCCGGCCTAAAACATCCTGTTACGAAGGCGATTCGTTGCAATTCCGCAACATCACCCCGCCAAGTTAAAACAGCCTGATTTCCTGCTTTAACGCGCCGCGATTGCGCCATAAACCACGCGCTAATTCGGATCGTGCAAGGTGACGCAAACTATCGGATTGTCGTCATCTTTCCGCTTCTGATGATGGCCTCGACCGCTAAAGAGTCGACCAGTTGGAGCTAGTATGGGCGCGTTGGACATCGGCGGCGGGGATAGAGGCTGCAGAGACTTGCAGTCCCGCCTCTTTGGCCAGCCGCCGACCTCGGCGCGCCGCTTCGCCGCCGTCCTCCTCGCCGTTGCATTAACCATACCGAGCGCCGCGTGGGCGCTCGATGCGTCGCAGCCGCCGGCGCCGATGGAGAAGATTCCGCTCAAACTGTTCAAGAGCGCCCAGCAAGCGCTTCGGATGGGCATCGAGGAGCTCCGCGCCGGCGATTCGAAGTCGTCGATCGAGGCGCTGAAATACGCCGCCGAGGGCGGCCAGTCGCTGGCGCAATGGAAGCTTGGGCGCATGTACGCCGACGGCGACGGCGTGCCGCAGGACGACCTGAAGGCGTACGAATATTTCGACGAGATCGTCCGCAATTACAGCGAGGACGAGCAGGACCGGCGCGATCTCGGCGCCGTCTCCAACGCGATCGTCGCAATCGGCATTTACAGCCTCAACGGCATCGCCAATTCGTCGATCCAGCCCGATCCTGAGCGGGCCTTTCAATTGTTCATGTATGCGGCGACGAATTTCGGCGATCCCGACGCCCAGTACAATCTTGCCCGCATGTATATGGACGGGACCGGCGGCATCGAGAAGAACACGATGAGCGCCGCGCGCTGGCTGGCGCTGGCCGCCGAGAAGCATCACCATCCCGCCCAGGCGGTGCTTGGACATCTGCTCTTTGTCGGCGACGGCTTGCCCCGCCAGCGGGCGCGCGGGCTGATGTGGCTGACCGTCGCCAAGAACGCCGCCCGCGGCGCCAAAGACCAGTGGATGATCGACCTCTACAACAAGGATTTCGCGGCGGCCGGCGACGAAGACAAGCAGATGGCGGCGCTTTACCTCAGCCGATACGCCAAGGGGCGCGAAGCGCCGCCTCCGCCGCCCGCCGAAGCGCGCGTGCCCGCCTCGGGAGACCGACTGCCGACGACGCCGGCGATGGCGCTCGCGCCGCCCCCGCCACGCGTCACGCCCGCCTCGGCGACGCCGCTCGCCGACGCCGGATCGCCAGCGGGCGCACGCGAAGACGATTCGTCGCGCTAGAAAATCCGGACCGCTGATTCCAACGCGAAATAGATCATGAGCAGGGCCGTGGCGAGTTCAACGCCAAAGGTCCCCCATCGCGCGCTGTTCTTCGAGCCGGCGCGGCGGCGAAGAAGGACGACCGATCCCGACCAGACCAAGCCCCAGGCGAGCGCGCCTGAAAGAACGGCCGCCGCCATCAGCAACAGCGCATAGGCGCCGTTGCCGGCCAATTCCGGCCGGCCGACGGCGGCGATCCAGAACGCCACGTTCCATGGGCTCGCCAGGGCCATGCTCGCGCCTAAAAGGAACCCGGCGCGGCCCGTAGCGAAGCGGAAGGGACTTTCCGCTGCTTGTTCGCGGCCGGCAAGCGCCCGCCAGGCGCCGCGGAGGAAGAGCGCGGCGAGGGCGAGAAGCAGGACCACGCTTGTTATGCCGAGGAGAGTGCGCACGGCCGGCGCGGCGAAGATCGCCCCGATGCCGAGCGAAACCAGCGCCGCCCAGAAAGCGTCGGCGCTGCAGGCGCCGAGAACGACGGTGAAGCCGGCCCAGAATCCGCCGGCGAGGCAGCGGCGCGCGATTTCCGAGTTGATGGGTCCCGGCGGCCAGGCGACCGACCATCCGAGGAGAAAGCCGGTTGCGAGCAAAGGAAAAACGGGAGCGATCATAGAGGGGCGGGCGCCGGTTTTCGAGATGGAGGCGATCCCGGCTAAGGCGGGCGGTCTGCGCCGCAAGCGCAGCGATTTGCCGAGGGATCGAATAGACTCAAGACAATGCCGCGCCGGCGCGGAAAGGTCGAGAGGCGAACAGCGTTCGGCGGCGATTATCGCTCGCTGCGCGTCGTGAGCGGCGATAGGCTTGGCCGATCCTTGGGGTTTCGTAGAATGTCTGAAGAGCTCGCGTCCGTCGAAATGACCGGCGCCATGGCGATCGTCGAGCAGCTCATCGCCAATGGGGTCGACAAGGTTTTCGGTCTTCCCGGCGCGCAGATTTATTCGCTCTTCGACGCGCTCCAGCAACGCGCCGACAAGATCAGGACTTACGGCGCCCGGCATGAGCAGGCCTGCGGCTACATGGCCTTCGGCTATGCCCGCTCGACCGGACGGTCGGGCGTCTTCGCAGTAGTTCCCGGCCCTGGCGTCCTGAACGCCGGCGCCGCTTTGTGCACGGCCTATGGCTGCAATGCGCCGGTCCTTTGCCTCACCGGTCAGGCCCCGAGTGCGTTCATTGGCCGGAGGCGAGGCCATTTGCATGAGCTGCCCGACCAACTCGGCGTCCTGAGCCGGCTGACGAAATGGGCCGCGCGGATCGAGCGGGTCGAGGATGCGCCCGACATGGTCAACGAGGCCTTCCGGCGCATGCTGGGCGGCCGGCCGGGGCCGGTCGCGCTGGAAATGGCCTGGGACGTCATGGCCGCCAAAGCGCCGGTCCGGCTTCGCCGGGCCGCAACGATCGAGACGCCGCCCGCGCCCGATCCGGCCGCTATCGAAGCGGCGGCGAGGTTTCTCGCCGGCGCGCGCCGGCCGATGATCATGACCGGAAGCGGCGCGCAGCATGCCAGCGCCGCCATCGGCGCGCTGGCCGAGGCGCTGGACGCGCCGGTCGCCGCCTTTCGCGGCGGCCGCGGAATTGTCGGCGAAGATCGGCCGCTCGGAATCTCCTCCTACGCCGCCTACCGTCTCTGGCCGGAGACCGACGTTCTGCTCGGAATCGGGACGCGGCTGGAAATGCCCTATATGCGCTGGACCGGGATGATGCGGCTGATCGATCGGCCGGCGCCGCCGCCGCATCTGATCCGCATCGACATCGATCCGGACGAGATGACCCGGCTCGCGCCTCATGTCGGAATTGTAGCCGACGCCGAGGCTGGCGCGGCGGCGCTGCTCGAAGCGGTGCGGCGCCTGCGCGCCGGAAACGCTTGTGTGGGCGGGGCGGCGCGCGCCGCCATTGCCGAAGCGAAAGCGGCGGCGCGGGCGGAATTCGAAAGCGTGCAGCCGCAAATCGCCTATCTCGACGCCATTCGCGAAGTCTTGCCGCGCAACGGCTTCTTCGTCACCGAGCTATCGCAGACGGGCTTCGCCTCTTATTTCGGCTACCCGGTCTATGAGCCGCGGACGTATATATCGGAGGGCTATCAAGGCACGCTCGGCTTCGGCTTTCCTTCCGCTTTAGGCGTCAAGGTCGCCCATCCCGATCGTCCGGTCGTGGCGGTCGCCGGCGATGGCGGCTTCATGTTCGCCGTCCAAGAATTGGCGACCGCGGCGCAGGAGCGCATCGGCCTGATCACGCTGGTCTTCAACAATCGCAGCTACGGCAATGTCTTGCGCGACCAGCGCGTTGGCTACGCCGATCGAGTGATCGGCGCGAGGCTCGACAATCCGGATTTCATGGCGCTCGCCAAAGCGTTCGGCGTCGAGGGCCGAAGGGTCGGCTCGCCGGCGGCGCTGAAAGAGGCTTTGGCGGGCGTGCTGAAAACGGAAGGTCCGATTCTGATTGAAGTCGAAGGGGCGCCGGGTGAAGAAGTCTCGCCTTGGCCCTTCATTCATCCGAAGCCTGCCGAACGGCCCTGAAACGCCTCACGCCGCCGCGCCGTGCAGATCGTAGGCGTCGGCGCGTTCGATCTTGACCGTCACGATGTCGCCCTCGCGCAACGGCCGGCGCGAGGCGATATGCACGGCGCCGTCGATTTGCGGCGCGTCGCCCTTCGAGCGGCCCTTGCCGCCTTTGGGCCCGCCGGTATCGACGATCGCCTCGATCCGCTTGCCGACTTTGCCGGCAAGGCGCTTGGCGCTAATCGCCTGCTGGCGCGCCATGAAGCGCTTCCAGCGCGCCCCTTTAACTTCGGCGGAGACTTGCGGAAGGCCGAGATCATTGGCCGCCGCGCCGGCCACCGGCTCGTATTGGAAGGCGCCGACCCGGTCGAGCTTGGCCTCGTCGAGCCAGTCGAGCAGGAAGGCGAAATCCTCCTCGCTCTCGCCGGGAAAGCCGACGATGAAAGTCGAGCGGATGGTCAGATCGGGGCAGATCGCGCGCCAGGCCTTGATGCGCTCCAGCGTCTTTTCCTGATTGCCCGGACGGCGCATCGCTTTCAGCACCGCGGGCGCGGCGTGCTGGAAGGGAATGTCGATATAGGGCAGGACCTTGCCCTCGGCCATCAGCGCCACGACCTCGTCGACATGCGGGTAAGGGTAGACATATTGCAAGCGAATCCAAACGCCAAGCGAGCCAAGCTCGCGCGCAAGATCAAGGAACTTGGCGCGCACTTCGCGCGTCTCATCGCCGCGCCGCCAGGGGCTCGCCGCGTAGCGCAAGTCGACGCCATAGGCGCTGGTGTCCTGGGAGATGACGATCAGCTCCTTGACGCCGGCTTTGACCAGCTTCTCGGCCTCGCGCAGCACCTCGGCCGCTGGCCGGGAATGGAGGTCGCCGCGCAGTTTCGGGATGATGCAGAACGTGCAACGATTGTTGCAGCCTTCTGATATTTTTAGATAAGCATAGTGGCGCGGCGTCAGCTTGACGCCGGTGTCAGGAACCAAGTCGAGGAACGGATCGTGGGGCGCCGGGGCGGCTTCGCGCACCGCCGCCATGACGCTTTCGTAGGCTTGCGGGCCGCTGATCGCGCTGATTCCGGGAAAGCTTTGCCGGATTTGCTCCGGTTCGGCCCCCATGCAGCCGGTGACGATCACCTTGCCGTTCTCGGCCATGGCCGCGCCGATCGCGTCGAGCGATTCCTTCTTGGCGCTGTCGAGAAAGCCGCATGTGTTGACGATCACCGCGTCGGCGCCGGCATGGCTGCGCGCCAGTTCGTAACCCTCGGCGCGCAATTGCGTGATGATCCGCTCGCTATCGACCAGCGCCTTGGGACAGCCAAGCGAGACGAAGGAAATGCGCGGCGCCGCTTTTGCCGGCGCCTCTGTCTTGGAGGTCATGGCCGGTCGCTTGCCACGCGGCGCCCGGGAGCGCAACCGGTCCGTCCGCGGCGGCCGCAAGAGCTTGTTAACGTTGGAACCTTAAGGTCGCGACGGATGAGTTTCCGCATCTGGTCATGCGATGAGCGGGTTTAGGACACGGACGGCGCGCCGCGCCGAGGCGCGGGAGCGGACGGAAGCGCCCCATTCAATCGACGACGAGGCCACCCGGTTGCGCGAAGAAATCGCGCGGCTCAATCGGCTCGTCGAAGAGCACGCGCAAGAGCGCGTCTCCCTGCAAGCGTTGATCGACGCGGTTCCCGACTATCTCTGGGTCAAGGATGTCGACAGCGCCTTCGTCGTCGCCAACAAGGCGGTCTTCGAGGACAACCGGACGTCCGACCGCACCAGCTTGATCGGGCTGAACGATTTTGCGCTCCATCCGCGCGAGCGCGCGCAGAAATTTTTCGACGCCGAGCAGAGCGTGGTGCGGACCGGGGAGGCGGTGGTCGACCTCGAGGAAATGATCGTCAACACCGAGGGCGTCACGCGCTGGCTTTTAACGACCAAGACGCCATTGCGCAGCAAAAGCGGCGAGATCATCGGCGTGGTCGGCATTTCGCGCGACATCACGCAGCGCAAGCGGGACGACGCGTTGCGCGCCGGCGAGGCCCAGATTCTCGAAATGATCGCGATGAATGCGCCGCTCGAAGACGTGCTCGATCGGCTCATGCGGGTCGCCGAGGCGCAGCTTGAGGGCGTCCATTGCTCGACCCTGTTGCTCGACCGGTCCGGGACGCGCCTGCGCGACGGGGCCGGGCCGAGCCTCGACCCGGCCTATCGCCGGCTGATCGACGGTACGCCGATCGG
>DATGLU010000082.1:0-4544 GCA_035294045.1 Roseiarcus sp.
TGCTCGCTGAGAAAGGCATCGGCGCGGTCGTCGTCTCGGATGTCAGCCGGCGCGTTCTCGGCATCCTTTCCGAGCGTGACATTGTCCGCGCCATCGCCCGCAACGGCGCGGGCGCGCTCGACCAGTCGGTCTCCAAATACATGACCCAGAAAGTCTTCACCGTCGCCGAGGATACGCCGGTCGATACCGTCATGGAGACGATGACCAATGGCCGCTTCCGCCATGTCCCGGTGACGACGGACGGCCAGCTCGTCGGCCTCGTCTCGATCGGCGACGTGGTCAAGCACCACGTCAATGAGATCGAGAGCGAGCACCGCGCGCTCAAGGACTATATCGCGACCGCCTGAGCGGCTATTCGCGCGGGGTCAAACCGCCCCGGCTGGGGCCGGGGCAAGGTCGATATGCTGGCGCAACTCGTCGAGCGAGCGCCGCGCCGTCTCGCGGCCGAGCGCGATCAGCTCTTCGGCGCGATGGAATTCGAACAATCCGATCTTGCCGAGGCGGGCGGTGATCAAAACGTCTGGCGGATCGCCGGCGAGCCGCGACCGGGTGATGCGGTCCTGGGTGATGTTGAACGCGTCGATCATCACCGCCGCAATGCCGGGCGCGCCGGTCTCGGAACGGGTGAACGGCCGCAGCAGCATCGCCGCGCCGCGGCGCATGCCAAGCATGCCGCCGATCACCCGGCTCTCCATATGCTCGGCGACGGCTTCGTCCTGAGTGCGCTCGGCGAGCGCGTCGATCGCCGGCGGATCGTATAAGGTCGCGCCGCGGCCCAGCATGTCGGAAACGATGTTCACCGCGATGACCTTGTCGGCGCCCAAGGCCCTCGCCAACGCCACCGGCACCGGATTGACCAGCGCGCCGTCGATGAGCCAGCGGCCGCCCCAGCGCACCGGCTCGAATATGCCGGGCAAGGCGTAGGAGGCGCGCATCGCCTCGACCAGCGAGCCGCGGGTCAGCCAAATCTCGTTGCCGGTGCCGATCTCGGTCGCGACCGAAGCGAAGCTGATCGGCAGATCTTCGATATTCACCCCGGCGAAAGCGTTTTCGAGCCGGCCGCGCAGGCGCGCGCCGGCGATCAGCCCGCCGCCGCTGAAGGAAACGTCCATCAGCCCGAAAACGCTGCGCTTGGTCAGCGACCGGCTGAAGGCTTCGAGCTCGCCGAGGCGGCCGCCCGCATAGCAGCCGGCGACAACGGCGCCGATCGAGGCGCCGACCACGATGTTGGGCGTCACGCCCATCGCGACGAATTCTTGCAGGAGGCCGATATGAGCCCAGCCGCGCGCCGCTCCGGCGCCGAGAACGACGGCTATTTTCGGCTGGCGACGGCCATTTTGAACGGCCGGCGGCTGCCCGGAATGTTCCTGACCGCTTTTACGAAACGGATAGCCGAACATCTTGAAGTCGCCTGACGCCACGAGCTCCTCGACCGGCGCGAAAATGGGGAGCGATGGTCATGGTAAGGCGAAGTTGTCGCCGTTTCATTAACGAAAAGACAAGGGGGAATGTTGCAGCAGGCATGGAGATTACGGGGGAGATTCGAGTCTCGGCCCGGCGGCCGTCACCGCGACGCGGCGATAGAAGCAGGAGCGGCGGCCGGTATGGCAGGCGCCGCCGTCGCCGCCGACCCGAACGCGGGCGAGAAGCGCGTCCTGATCGCAATCGACGCGCAATTCGACCAAGGTCTGGATTTGTCCGGACGTGTCGCCCTTGCGCCAGAGCGCCTGGCGCGAGCGCGACCAATAGTGGACGATTCCCGTGGCGAGCGTCTTTTCGAGCGCTTCGCGGTTCATATAGGCGAGCATCAGCACGTCGCCGCTCGCATCGTCGATCGCGATGCAGGCGATGAGGCCTTCCGGGGAGAATTGCGGAAGGAAGTCCGCGCCTTCCTCCAACGTCTTTTTGTCGACAGCCGGCGCGCTCATCGGCGTCACCGGGCGCCGCGCAGCAACGTCAAAAACCGCATCTGCTCGTTCGAGTCCTCTTGAAACAACCCAGTAAACTGCGTGGTCGCGGTCGAGACGCCATGTTTGCGCACGCCGCGGATCGACATGCACATATGCTCGGCTTCGACGAGCACAGCGACGCCGCGAGTCTTTAGCGCATCATCGACGGCTTCGGCGATTTGCGCCGTCAGCGCCTCCTGGGTTTGCAGCCGGCGTGCGAACGTATCGACGATCCGCGCCAGCTTCGATAGGCCGACGACGCCGTTGCGTGGATAATAGCCGATATGCGCCTTGCCGAGAAACGGCGCCATGTGGTGCTCGCAATGGGATACGAATGGAATATCGCGCACCAGCACGATATCGGAATAGCCCTGCACCTCCTTGAAGACGCGCGAAAGCGCGGCGCCAGGGTCCTCGCGATAGCCCGAAAACAGCTCCTCGTAGGATTTGACCACCCGCCGCGGCGTCTCCGCGAGGCCCTCGCGATCCGGGTCGTCGCCCGCCCACGCGATCAGCGTGCGCACCGCGGCTTCTGCTTCTTCGCGGCTCGGGCGGGCGCGAAGGGAAGGGGCGGCGCGACGCGGCGCCGGCTTCAGCGTTACGAAGTCGTCCATGGAAGGCCTTTCCGGCGTCTTGGGACCCGCTTCGCGCTGCTCTCAAGCCCCGCGCGGCGCCCTCGTCATTGGTTGGTTCGGCGCTTATATAAGGGGCGCGTTGGCCTTCGCCACCGGCCCGGAGCCAATTTTTCCGTTACTGGTATGCTGGACAGCATTTACAACAAGCGCATTCTGGAATTGGCTGGCGACATTCCTCGGCTGGGTCGTCTCCCAGCTCCGGACGCCACGGCGCGGGCGCATTCCAAATTATGCGGCTCGACTGTCGTGGTCGATCTTTGTTTGCGCGACGGGCGGGTCAGCGACTTCGCTCACGACGTGAAGGCCTGCGCGCTCGGCCAAGCCTCCTCGTCGCTGATGGCGCGCCACATTATCGGCGCCAGTCCGGACGAATTGATCGCGTTGCGCGATGCAATGCGGCGCATGCTGAAGGAGAACGGTCCGCCGCCTTCCGGCAAATGGGCGGATTTCGCCGCGCTCGAGCCGGTGCGCGACTATAAGGCGCGGCACGCCTCCACGATGCTGACCTTCGACGCGGTGGCCGACGCGCTCGGCCAGATCGCGGCCAAGCGGCAAACCGAGGCGGCGCCGGCGAAATGAGCGCGTTGAGCTTGGCGCCGCGCCGCGCCGCGCATGGCGCGATCCGCGCCTATCAACTCACCCTCTCCTCGATCCTGGGCCGGCGCTGCCGCTATTTGCCGACCTGCTCCGACTATGCTGACGAGGCGATCTGCCGCCACGGCCTCTGGGCCGGCGGCTGGATGGGCTTGGCGCGCATTTGCCGCTGCCATCCGTTGGGCGGCTCGGGCTACGATCCGCCGCCGCACGCGCGCCCGCAGAGCGCCTCTTGGCTGACGCCCTGGCGCTATGGCGCGTGGCGAACGCCCAAGCCGGTCTTGAAGCCCGATCAGGCGGGCGAGGCGAGCGGCTTGCCCTTCTCGACCACATAGACGGCGGCCAGCCGAGCGGTCTTGTCGCCGTTCTTCGCGCTATGCGGCACGCCGGTCGGGATCTGGAAGCTCTGGCCGGGGCCGACGATTCGCGGCTTCTCTCCCTCGATCGACAATTCCGTCTCGCCTTCGAGAACGTAGCTCGATTCGATGCCCGGATGCGTATGCCGGGCGACCTGGAAGCCGGGCTCGATCTCGATCGCGACGATGAGAGTCTCGTAGCCGGAGGCCGGGCCGTCCGTGCGCTGCAGGATCGTGCGTTTAAGCCCGGCGGGACCGGCCGCCTCGGCGGCCGTGGCGGCGAAGCCGGAAAGCGCGCAGAGCGCGCAAGTCGCAAAACCTCGGCGGGTCAGCATGTCTCCCTCCCTTTCGCTGGCGCGATCATGGCGAGGGCGCGGCAAACGCGCAAGGCGCGCCATTGCTCTTGCCGGGCGCCGCCGCTATATCGCGCCGGCTGCTTACGCCGATTGGTGTCGGCGAGTGAGCAAGGAGCGATCATGATCAACATCACGTTCAAGGACGGCGCGTCGCGCGCCTTCGAGCCCGGCCTTTCCGGTCTTGATATCGCGAAATCCATTTCCCCCTCGCTCGCCAAGCGCACCGTCGCGATGATCCTCGACGGCGAGCTGAGCGACCTTTCCGACGAGGTCACGGAAGACGCGAGCATCGAGTTCATCACGCGCGAGGATCCCCGCGCCTTGGAGCTGATCCGCCACGACGCGGCGCATGTCCTCGCCGAAGCGGTGCAATCGCTGTGGCCGGGAACGCAAGTCACGATCGGGCCGGTGATCGAGAACGGCTTCTACTACGACTTCTTCCGCAACGAGCCGTTCACGCCGGAGGATTTTCCGGCGATCGAGAAGCGCATGCGCGAGATCATCGCGCGGGACAAGCCCTTCGCGAAGGAGGTCTGGAGCCGCGAGCAGGCGCGCGATTTCTTCGAGAAGAAAGGCGAAGCCTTCAAGGTCGAGCTGGTCGACGCGATCCCGCCCGGCGAGGATTTGAAAATCTATCGCCAGGGCGAATGGCTC
>DATGLU010000083.1:0-2929 GCA_035294045.1 Roseiarcus sp.
TGACGATATCCGCATCGCGCATGACGAGCCGAACCACGCATATGGCCCTTCATTTTCGATCTTCGCTCGTCGAAACGCGCGCTGAAGCGGTCGCTCTCGTCCCAGCGCGCGATGCGGCTCGGATTGGCGGAGCTTTCATTGCGACATCGCGCGAGCCGTGGCTGCGGCTTGATATGGACGTCGCAGCGGTCGCGGGCCGTTGGGTCGAGGTAATCTATGATGCTGGTTTGTTCGAACCTCTGGCCCGGCCCATCCTGCGCTGCCTAACGGATGAGGACGCTAAGGACCAGATCCTGCCCGGACCGATCTTCGGCCGCGCTATTTGGCGCGGCCTGATCCCTTCGGGAACGCGCGAAATTTGGATCTCTCCAACCAATCAGGAAGGGCGATTTGCGTTTCGCATCGCCAGCCTGCAACGTTTGTCCCTCTTCGACCTGATCACACGCGCGCAGCGGCCGACTCATGTCTTGGAGGCGCTGCTGCAATCCGCGATCGGCGGCGCTTCTCGCGCCGAAAGGCCTTTCCGGCGCGCGCTGATGTCGACGCCGCTTGACCGATACGGCCAATGGCGGGCCGCTCGGCGGCGCCCGATCGAGCGATCGGGCCTCGACGCTCTTCCTCCGAGTGGCGGTGCGCGAGGCCCGCATATCCGGATCATTGCGCCGAACGCCGACGAAGCGGCGATCGCGCATTGGCTGTCTATTTTGCGGGCGCAGCCCTGGCCCAATTGGTCGCTTGCCGCGCCGATTGGAGACCGCGCCGACGGCGATGTGAAAAGGCTTGCGCCACGCGCCAAGCTCAACGACGCCCTGCTTGACTTGCTGCCGGACGATCTCGTTGCGATCGCCGAACCGAACGAAGATTGGGCGCCTGAAGCGCTGGCGATGGTCGGTTCAGCGGCGCGGCGCGAGACCAGCGACATTTTCTATGGCGACGAAGAGCTCACCGGGCCTCACGTCAGGCCGCTCTTTAAGCCCGATTGGGGCCCGATCGCCGGCCGAAGCTTTGATTTGATCGGCCGCGCTTGGTTCGCCCGCGTCGATTGGGCGCAATCGAGCCTCGGCGAAAAACCGCTGACGGAAATTTCGCGGCTGACGCTCCAGCCAAAACCCGGCGCGCGGGTAAAACATATCGCCCGGGTCATGCTGTCGCGGCCCGGAAGCTCACGCTCCCCGTCCAAGGTCGTGCGTCCGCCCCGGCTCATCGCCAGCCCGTCGGCGACGATCGTCATTCCCACTCGCGACCGCGTCGATCTTCTTCAGCAATGCGTTGCAGGCCTGATCGGCACTCGATCGGATTTCGAGGCGATCATTGTCGACAATGGCAGCGTTGAGCCCCAAACGCGTCGCTTTCTGACCGAGCTTGCCGAAGACGCGCGCTTCCGAGTTCTCGCCCGTCCCGGCCCGTTCAATTTCTCGGCGCTTTGCAATGACGCCGCCCGCGAGGCTCGCGCCGCGACGCTGGTTTTCCTGAACAACGATACGGAGGCGCGCTCGCCCGACTGGCTCGAGAAGCTGATTTCGTGGACGCCGCTGCCGACGATCGGCGCGGTCGGGGCCAAATTGATTTTTCCGGACGGGCGCTTGCAGCATGCCGGGGTGGTTGTCGGAATCGACGGCCACGCCAATCACTACGAGTTGCCCGCCGGACAAGACGGCGCCGGCTATTTTGAACGCCTTCAGGTTCCGCATGAACTTTCCGCGGTCACCGGCGCATGCTTGGCGGTCGAGAAAGCCAAGTTCGACGCCGTCGGCGGCTTCGACGCGGATAATCTGCCTGTCGAATTCAACGACATCGATCTTTGCCTGCGCTTGGCGGAACGCGGTTGGTTGTCTCTCTTGGAGCCGCACGCTTTACTCGTTCATCATCAGGCGGCGACAAGAAAAGTCAGCCGGGATCAAGAACGCCGTTACGCCGCGCAGGTCGCCTATTTCAAGAACCGCTGGCGCAGCCGCTTGCGCGCCGACCCGTTCTTTCATCCAGCGCTTTCGTTGGATTGGCATAGTCCGGCGCTCGGCTGAAGGAAAAGCGTTGCGCTGAAGTTAGTCGCAGAGAAAAACGAAGGAGGCACGCGGTGAAGGGGATCATATTGGCGGGCGGCTCCGGCACCCGGCTCTACCCAATCACATTGGCCGTCTCCAAGCAGTTGCTGCCGGTCTATGACAAACCGATGATCTACTATCCTCTGTCGACGCTTATGTTGGCGGGGATCAGAGACTATCTCATCATCACGACGCCGCGCGATCTGGAGCTGTTTCGCTCTCTCTTGGGCGACGGCTCGGATTTCGGCCTCTCTTTCTCCTATGCGTCCCAGGAAAGTCCCCGCGGCCTCGCCGACGCCTTCATCATCGGCCGCCGGTTTGTCGGCGACGATCGGGTCGCACTGATCCTTGGCGACAATTTGTTTTACGGCCACGCCTTGCCGGTTCTCATCGAGCGCGCGGCGGAGCGTCAGAGCGGCGCCACGGTCTTCGCCTACCAGGTCGCCGATCCGCAACGCTACGGCGTGATCGAATTCGACGGCGCAAAAAGAGCCCTTTCGATCGAGGAAAAGCCAAAAGAGCCGAAATCGAATTACGCGGTCACCGGCCTCTATTTTTACGACAATCGCGTGCTCGACATCGCCGCCTCGGTAAAGCCCTCGGCGCGAGGAGAAATCGAGATCACCGACGTCAATCGCGCTTACGTCGAAATGGGCGCGCTGCATGTCGAGGTGATGGGACGCGGCTTCGCCTGGCTGGACACCGGCACGATGGATTCTCTGGTCGAGGCGTCCCAATTCGTTCAAATCATGGAGCATCGGCAGGGGACGAGAATCAGTTGTATCGAGGAAATTGCGTTCCGCCAGGGATACATCGACTCGTCACAATTGAGAGGACTCGGCCAGCGCTGCGGCAAATCGGAATATGGCGCCTATCTCATCAAAGTC
>DATGLU010000084.1:0-4741 GCA_035294045.1 Roseiarcus sp.
GACGAAAATACCAAGCGCAGAGCCTGCGATGATCACGAATTCATAGGGCTGCATCAGCACTTGCAGATGGCCGCCAAGCGCCGCGTAGCCGCCGAGAATGCAACCGACGGCGATGACCAACCCGATGATGAAATTCAAAACCGCTCTCCCCGCGCCTTTCGTTAACAAATTTGCCGCGCTGAGCTTGCGCGAAGCTGTTTGAGGCGACGCCAGCTTCGCGCAAGTCGGCGATGGAACAGTGCCCGACGGCGAGAACGGCGCCGGAAGGCGCACGCCGATGGGGCGTTCATGCAGTCTGGACTCTACGTGTCTCTTTCCGGCCAAGTCGCGCTGGAGCGTCGGCTGGAGACGATCGCCAACAACATCGCGAACATGAACACGGCCGGCTTTCGGGCCGATGGGGTTTCCTTCTCGGCCGAGCTCGCCAAGGCCGGCGACCAGCAAGTCGCCTTCGCGTCCACCGGGGACGCCTACATCACCCGCGGCGCGGGCCCCCTCGCCAAGACCGACAATCCGCTCGACCTCGCCATCCAGGGCGACGGCTGGTTCGCCATCCAGACGCCGAACGGGATCGCCTATACGCGCGACGGCCGGATGCAGATGACGGAGACCGGCGCGCTGCAAACCGTCAACGGCTATCAGGTCCTCGACGCAGGCGGCGCGCCGATCGGCTTGGACGCCAATGCCGGGCCGCCGACCATCTCCGCCGACGGCATGATCACGCAGGACGGCAAGCAGATTTCCGCAGTCGGCCTGTTCTCGATCCCTGACGACGCCAAGCTGACCCGCACCGTCAATTCGGGCGTCATACCCGACAAGCCGGCCAATCCGATTCTCGATTTCACCCAGAACGGCGTCGTCCAGGGCTCCGTCGAAGGATCGAACGTCAATCCGATCATGGAGATGACCAAGCTCATCAAGGTCACACGCAATTTCGACAGCCTCAGCGCGGCGATGAACCAATCGGAATCCTCTTTGCAGGACGCGATCAAAACCCTAGGCGGCGCGACGTGACGGCCGGGATTGGCCGGACAGAGAGGGGCGAAGCGTGACGGCGCAGGAGCGGCCTTTGAACGCGCTCGACCGGCTCGAGCGCGCTATGGCTTGGGGACGCAAGAACCTCGAACCGGTCCGCGTGAGCGGCGTCGTCACCGAGGTGGCTATGTCGCATTATCGCGTCGCCGGCCTGTCGCGCTTCCTCAAGTTGGGCGAATGCGTCAGCCTCGATATCGGCGAGCGCGTTCAATACGGCGAAGTGGTGCGCATCGAGGACGGCCACGTCACGCTGAAGCCTTTCGAATCGCGCTGCGACGCCGGCATTGGAACGAGAGCCTATCGCGCGGAAAATCTTTCGCTCTCTCCTCATCCGAAATGGAAAGGCCGGGCGGTCGACGCGCTCGGCCGGCCGATCGACGGCGGCGATCCGCTCGAACTTGGCGATCGCGTCATGCCGCTCGACGCCGAACCGCCGGCGGCTTTGCGCCGGGCGCGCGTCAAAACGCCGATCAAGACAGGCATCCGGGTGATCGATTTGTTTTCGCCGCTCTGCGCCGGCCAACGCATTGGCGTCTTCGCCGGCTCCGGCGTCGGCAAATCCTCGCTGCTGGCGATGCTGGCGCGAGCGCCGGAATTCGACACGGTGGTGATCGCCTTGGTCGGCGAGCGCGGCCGCGAGGTGCGCGAATTTCTCGACGACGCCCTCGCCTCCTATCGCAGCGAGGCCATCGCGGTGGTCTCGACCGGCGACGAAAGCCCGATGATGCGCCGGCTGGCGCCAAAGACGGCGATGACCATCGCCGAATATTTCCGCGACCGCGGCGACGCCGTCCTGCTGATCATCGATTCGGTGACGCGCTTCGCCCATGCGGCGCGCGACGTGGCGCTCGCGGCGGGCGAACCCGCCGTGGCGCGCGGCTATGCGCCGAGCGTCTTCAGCGATTTGCCGCGCCTGCTGGAGCGCGCCGGCCCGGGCGAAGAGGGCGGCGGCTCGATCACCGGGTTCTTCTCCGTGCTGGTCGACGGCGACGATCACAACGATCCGGTCGCCGACAGCATCCGCGGGACGCTGGACGGCCATATCGTGCTCGACCGCGCCATCGCCGATCAGGGCCGCTATCCGGCCGTCAACATTCTCTCCTCGATTTCGCGCCTCGCCCATTACGGCTGGACCGCCGATCAGCGCGCTCTTGTGGCGAGGCTGCGTACATTGATCTCCCGTTTCGAAGATACGCGCGACCTCCGCCTGATGGGCGGCTACACGCCCGGCGCCGATCCGACCCTGGATCAAGCCGTCGGGATCGTACCGAAAATCTACGAGGCGATGACCCAAACCGCTTCGGCGCCGCCCTCGGCTGACGCCTTCCAGGAGCTCGCCGCGGCGCTGACCGCAGAAACCAAGCCGGAAAAGCCGGCCAAGAGCGGGTGACGGCCGCCATGGCTTTGGGCAGCGCGCAACATTTCGGGCCTCCGCGAAGGTCGAAATCGCTTTTGAAGCTGACTGGCGACAGCGCGCTGATCGGCGGCGGCTGCGCCCTAGCGCTCTGCTCGCTGACCTTTGCCGGCTATATGATCGGCGACCGCGACCGCCAGCCTTATTTTCCAGGCGCCCAATATCTGGCGATTTTTGCAAAGCCCAGCCATGCCCGCGGCGTCCAGGTCGCCGCGCATCGGTCGCCTTCTCTCGCGCGGCTCAATCCGCCGGGCGATGCGAGCGGCGTCGACCTGACGCCGACCGGTTCGATCCGCGCGACGCTGCGGGCCGACCCGCCCGACGGCGCCGGGCTGCCGCCGCCGCGTTATCGCGTCGTCTCGGCCAAGCAAAACGCCGCCTGGGTCGAGAGCGCGCTAGGCTTCCGGCAGGTGCGGCCCGGCGACGTCTTGTCCGGATTCGGTCGCGTCGCGGCGATCGAGCGGCGCAACGGCGGCTGGGCGCTTGTCGCCGATAGCGGCTCGATCCTGCAACTCAGCGACGCCGCGGTTTTGTCGCCCGCCGAGCAAAGCCCGGACGGGCGCTTCGCCCGATGGCTGATCTTCGGTCGACAGCCCTAGCGAAAAGGACGGCGCCTCTAACGGCGCCGGGCGCGGGCCAGCTTGGCGCGGGCGCGATCGATGAGCATGTTGGCGACGGCGACCCG
This sequence comes from Roseiarcus sp., assembly GCA_035294045.1. Taxonomy (GTDB): domain Bacteria; phylum Pseudomonadota; class Alphaproteobacteria; order Rhizobiales; family Beijerinckiaceae; genus Roseiarcus. Next base: position 3,135 of record DATGLU010000084.1, read on the forward strand.
CCGGTCGGCGAGAGGACGTTGCGCTTCGCTGCAGCGATCGGGATGATTGCGCCACATGAAGCGGCGCCTGGCGCGATTGAGCTCGTCTTCGCTTAGCGTTTGATCGAGCCCCAATTCGAGGGCGATCGCCTCCGGACTATCGCTTAAGAGACGCTCGTTCTCGGCCGGCCGCGGCTCGTCATCGATAAAGAAATCGGCCTCGTTCCCCCAATCCGGCGCCTCATGCGTTTCGTTTTCGACGAACGGAAAAGCCGCGCCGGCCGCCGGGCTGCGCAAGCGCCCATCGCGCTCCTCCTCCCGCCGCGCTCTCTGGATGTCGGCGAGGACCCGATGAAAGCCTCGATCCGGCTTTTGTCGCAGAGGGTCTTTCATGACGTGTTAGCGAAACCGAATGGCGGCGGACAGGCGATGCTGCACCGGGTGTTCTAGGCGGCCGTATCGACCGCGACGCGGTTTCGTCCGCTGATTTTGGCCTCATAAAGCTTGGCGTCGGCGCGCCGGAGCAACGCCTCGGAATCTTCGCCTCGCCGCAAACTGGCGACGCCGAAAGAGGCGGTGATCATGCCGATGCGCTGGCCGGTGCCGCTCAGCATCCACTGCTTGGTCTCGAGTTGGGTGCGAATATCGTCGGTGAGCTGAACGGCGTCGCCGAGCTTCGTATTCGGGAAAATGAGCGCAAACTCCTCGCCGCCGTACCGCGCCGCCGTGTCGCGGCCCTTGATGTTGCTCGACAGCAGCTCGCCGAACAGCTTCAACACCATATCGCCGACCGGATGGCCGAACCGGTCATTGACCTTCTTGAAATGGTCGAGATCGGCGAGAACCAGGCACATATCGCTGTTCTCGCTATGCGCCTCATTGATCTCCTTGACGAGATTGGCGTCGAAAAAGCGCCGGTTGCCGAGCGAGGTCAGCGGATCGCGCAAGCCCAATTCATTGGCCTCGGCCAGATTGGAGCGCAGCTTCGCCACTTGCTCCCGCGATGTTTCCAGGTTCTTCGACAATTCGTTCATCTTGTCCTGGATTTTTTCGTTCTCGTCGATCAGCAGCGAGACGACGGCGCGGATCTGCTCGGGCTTGTCGAGCGTCGGCAAATCGCGATTGGCGCGCTCCAGCGAGTCCGAATAGTGGGAGTTCTCTTCAAGATGCGCCTGGATCAATTTGACGATCACCGAGAGGGCGCTTTCGAATTGCTGCGCCATCGGATCGCCCCTTTTGAGCGAACCGAGGCGCTCGAAGACCGGCTCGCCCTGAGCGACGGCGGCGTCCCTGATCTCGCCGAGCCCGACGCCGAGGATTCCCAAGGCGATCAGCGCCAGGACGTAAAATTCGACTTCAGGCATGGCGCTCGTTTTCGTCGCGCACAGCGCGCCGAGAACCGCGATCCCCAGAATGACGGCGACTTGCAGCGTCCGCTTGATGAGAGATTTCATGGCGAGCGGGCCGAAGGGCGGAAAGAGAAGCCAAGCACGGTGAAATTCGGCGGCCGCGGACGAGCCGCCGCGGCGTTAAGCGCAATTAAAGGCGCGCGCGGCTCGGCAGGCGGCGCCAGAGCGCCGTCCAGCCGCGCTTCCGTCCGGCTCTTTCGAGATGGACCCATTGCCGTT
>DATGLU010000085.1:0-6649 GCA_035294045.1 Roseiarcus sp.
CGGCGACATCGCCCGCGACTGGCGTCCGGAAGGGCTGGTCATCAGGCTATCGGTCGCGCGCAACCGCCTCTAAACGCGGCGCAAGCGCTGTCGCCGGTTGCAGCCGCGGTCGGCGACCGCGGCTACAGGCGCGGCGGCGCCTCTCGGAACATTTCCGCCTTCCGGTCGGTTTGAGGCAGCAGGGTACATCGACTTTGCAAAGCGGCTGGCGAAATCCGGCGTACGCCGCGGCCGGGCGAGGGCTTAAACGTTCATGCCGGCCGCTCCCGCCTCTCGAAAACACTACCGGCTCGGCGCTCTCTATTCGATCGTCACGGCTGCCCTTCTGGCGACGCAAGAACCGTTTTCCGCCTTGGCGGCGAAGAGACTGGCCCCGGCGCTTTTCGTCTGCCTGACGCAAGCAGCGCTGCTTCTCTCCGTGCCGCTGCTGATCTCCTCGTCGGCCAGCCGGCGCGACTTCATCGCGCTGCTCGCCACGCCAACGAACTATTGGAAGCTCGCCGTCCTTTTCGTGATCGGGCTGACCGGGTTGCTCCTTTACAATGCCGGCCTCAGCAATGCGCATCCGATCATCATCGCCGCGATTCTCAACCTGTCGCCGCTCTGGGCCGCGGCGGTGGCGCTGCTGATCTCCAAAAAGCCGATTCCGGTTTCGCCGGGAATCTTCTTCGGCTGCCTGGCCATCGCTTTCATCGGCGCGATGACCATCGCCTGGAGCCAGGCGAGCGGGTCGAACGCGCCGACGCTCGCCGCTCTGGCGGCGAGCCTTCGCCATACGACCTGGTTTTACGCGATTCCGATTCCGATCCTCTTCGCGCTGAGCGGGACCCTGGTCGGCCATTGGTTCGGCAAGTTCGACCCGGCCGCTGCGATCGCCGCGAATTTCGTCGTCTCGGCGACGATTCTCATCCCGGCGACGGTCGCGCTGCTTACCCTGCATCCGGCCTCCGCCGGACGAGGACAAGCGGCGGCCGCCATCGTCTTTCTCATCATCGGCACGCTCGCCTCCGCCGCGGCGGGCCGCGTGCTGTATCAAGTCGCTTTGGCGGCGACGAAGAACGACAATGGCTTTGTCACCATGTTCTTTCTGACGGTGCCGGGCCTGACCACGCTGATCTCGATCCCGCTCTCCTGGTGGATTCCCGAATTGCGATTCGTCGCCAGCCCGCTCTTTTTTTCAGGCCTGGCGCTGGTCGCGGCGCCGCTGCTGTTTTTCTCGGTGCGAGCGTGGCGGTGAGCGGGGCCTTGCGCCCGTCATTGTGAGGCAAGCAATCCGGTCATAGGGCTCGCATGCAAAAACCCCTGGCGCCTTTCGGAGCCAGGGGTTCGCAAATCTGCTTCTGTCGACGATGCTTAGTTGTTGCGGTTCGAGCCGGTCAGCATGAGCAGCGCCTGGAACAGGTTGATGAAGTCGAGATAGAGGCGCAGCGCGCCGAAAATCGACTTCTTCTGAACCATCTCATAGCCGTCGCCGGAATAGTAGCTCTCCTTGATCGCCTGCGTATCCCAGGCGGTCAGGCCGGAGAAAATGACGACGCTGAGCAACGACAGCGCCCACATCAAGCCGGAGCTATGCAGGAACAGGTTGACCAAGCCGGCGATGATCACGCCCCACAGGCCCATAATCAGGAACGAGCCCATGCCGGAAAGCGCCCTGCGGGTCGTATAGCCGTAAAGGCTCAGACCGGCGAAAGCGGCGGCCGTCACGAAAAAGACCCGTCCGATCGAAGCCCCGGTATAGACCAGGAGCAGCGAGGACATGGAGAGGCCGATCAACGCCGAGAAGATGAAGAAGGCGTTCCGCGCCGAAGCCGCCGACATCGCGTTGATGCGCGCCGAAATATAGAAGACGACGGCGAGCGGCGACAGCACGATCACCCAGCGCAGCGGCGAATGGAAAATCGCCTGGCCGAACGGCGTCAGGAAGAGCTGCCCGGCCTTTTCGACGACCGCGAGCTTGAAAGCGCCGAGCGCGAACAAGCCGGTTATGCCGAGCCCGAGCATCATGTAATTGTAGACGCCGATCATATAGGCCCTCAGGCCCTGATCGACTGCGCCCACGCCGGACCGGGCGACGCCGGCGCCGTAACGAGCGTTCGCAAAGCGGTCATAGTCCGACATCGAAGACCTCTTCAAACGTGTCTCGCGCGTCCCGCCGGTTTGTCGGACGGCGCCGCGCACGCGCTATCATATGGCCCCGTCCCCTCCCGGCGCAAGGGAGCCAAGATCGAACAGCGCAAGGACTCTGTTTTATTACAAATATTTAACCCGCAAAGAGGGCGGATGGCGAATAGCGAATGGAGGAATGGAGAGGCCGGTCGCCTCACTCGCTATTCGCCACTCCCCAATTCGCTCACCCGCTATTGCGCAAGCCGGCAGATATCCCGTTGATCGTCAGTTGAATGCCGGTCAGCACCTTCTCGTTGCCGGGCTGGTGACGATGCAGCTTGAGCAGCTCGACCTGCACGTGGTTCAGCGGATCGAGATAGGGGAAGCGGTTGCGGATCGAGCGGTCGAGCAGCGGATTGGCTTCGAGCAGCTTCCCGTGGCCCATAATGGCGAGCAAAGCGTCGACGGAATCGCGCCATTCGCGGCTGATGCGCGAAAAGATCGCCTCCCTCAGCGCGACGTCGGGCACGAGTTGGGCGTATCGCGAGGCGATGGCGAGGCTGCTCTTGGCGAGCACCATGTCCATGTTGGAAAGCAGCGTGCGGAAGAACGGCCATTGCCGATGCATCTCCTGAAGCTGCTTGAGGCCGTCGGGATGGGCGGCGACGAATTCCTTCACCGCCGCGCCGAAGCCGTACCAGCCCGGCAGCATCAGCCGACATTGCGCCCAGGAAAAGACCCAGGGAATGGCGCGCAAGTCCTCGATCCGCGTCGTCTTTTTGCGCGAGGCCGGCCGCGAGCCGATGTTCAGCGTCGCGATCTCGGTGATCACGGTCGACGACCAGAAATAGCGCTCGAATCCCTCCGTCTCGTAGACCAGGCCGCGATAGGCCTTGTAGGCGCTCAGCGAGAGCTGCTCCATCGCCAAAAGGTAGGCCGGATCAGGCGCCGCGGTCTCCTCTTCTAGTAGGCTCGCCTCCAGCGTCGCCGCGGCGAGGATTTCGAGATTGCGCCGGCCGACTTCCGGGTTCGAATATTTCGAGGAGATGATCTCGCCCTGCTCGGTGATCCGAATCTGGCCCTGCACCGCGCCGCCGGGCTGCGCCAGGATCGCGTCATAGCTCGGCCCGCCGCCGCGGCCGACCGAGCCGCCGCGGCCATGGAACAGGCGGATGCGCACGCCGCGCCGCTTGAACACTTCGACCAGGCCGATTTCCGCCTTGTAAAGCTCCCAGCCTGACGTGACGAATCCGCCATCCTTGTTCGAGTCCGAATAGCCGAGCATGACTTCCTGCTCGCCGCCGCGGCTGTCGACCAGCCTGCGGTATTCGGGGATGGCGAGAAGCTCGTCCATCACGCCGGCGCAATGGCGCAGATCCTCGATCGTCTCGAAGAGCGGAACGAGATGGAGGGCGCTGTTCCCGTCCGCGCCGACGAGGCCGACCTCTTTCAGCAGCAACGCCAATTCCAGCATGTCGGAGACGCCTTGCGCCTTCGAGATGATGCTGGTCCGGATCGCCTCCTCGCCATAGATGCGGCGAATCTCGGCGGCGGTTCGGAAGACGGCGAGCTCGCTTTGCGTCTCTTCGCCATAGACGAGGAACGGCGAGACAAGCGGCCGCGGATTGGCGAGCTCCTTGAGGAGCAGGGCGATGCGGGCTTTCTCGTCGAGCGCGACATAATCGGTCCCCGGCGCCGCCTTGGCGAAAAGCTCGGCGACGGTGCGCTCATGCACGTCGGAATTCTGCCTGAGATCGATCGGGGCGAGATGGAAGCCGAAGCAATCGACAGCGCGACGCAGGCGGCGCAGACGCCCCCGCGCCAGAATGGCGGCGCCATTTTCTTCAAGCGAGCGTGCGATAATGTCGAGATCGGCGGCGAGTTCCTGGGCCGAGGCGTAGGCCGGGGCCTCGGCGATCGGCCGGCGCAAGGCGACGACCTGGTCGAGCTCGCGCGCCGTGGCGGCGAGGCGCGAATAGACGCCGGCAATGGCGCGGCGATAGGGCTCGTCGGCGCGCGTCATCGAGCGGTCGGTGGAGCGCTCGGCCAACTCGGCGAGCGCTGGGCTCACATGACTCAGCGCCGCGCTGAGCGACAATTCGCCGCCGAGCTCGTGCAATTCGTCGAGATGGCGGCGGATCGCCGTCGCGCTTTGCAGGCGCATCGTCTCGCGCAGGACGTCGGCGGTGACGAAAGGATTGCCGTCGCGATCGCCGCCGATCCACGAGCCGACCCGCAGGAACGAGGCGAGCGGCTGGTTTTTCCCGCCGGAAAGTTCGTCCTCCAGGGCGGCGTAGAGGCGCGGCAATTCGGAAAAGAACGTGTAGTCGTAATAGGAAAGCCCGTTGGCGACTTCGTCGAGCACTTTCAGCCGGGTCTGGCGCAGCATGCTGGTGCGCCAGAGCGTCAGCACGGCGCGACGCAGGCGCTCTTCGCTCTCGGCCAGTTCCGGCGCATTGCCGGCCATGCGCTCGCGCTGGTCGATGATCTCGCCGATCTCGATCTCGCGCGTCAGCATGCTCTTGCGGCGAACCTCGGTCGGATGAGCGGTGAGAACGGGGCTCATCAGCGCGCCGTTGAAGAAGGCGCGCAGCGTCTCGTCGCTGATCCCGGCCTGCCGGGCGCGGATCAGCGCATGGGCGAGCGTGCCGGCGCGCGGCGCCGAGCCGGCGACGACATGGGCGCGGTTGCGGCGGGTGTGGTGCTGATCCTCGGCGATATTGGCGAGATGCGAGAAATAGCTATAGGCGCGAACGATGATCAGGGTCTGATCGGCGGTCAGGCTGTCCAGAATCGCCTCCAGTTCGCGCCGCGCGCTCATATCGCCATCGCGATGGAACCTGATCGAGGCCTGCCGGATGCGCTCGACGATCTCGAAAAGCGCGCCGCCCTCCTGCTGACGCACCGTGTCGCCGAGAATGCGGCCGAGCAGCCGGATGTCTTCGCGCAGCGGCGAATCTTTATCCGCGCCGTCGCGCCCGGTCGGCGTGGCGATCGGCGGAGCGGCGGCTTCTCCCAGAGCGACGGTCGACACCAAATCCCCCATCATTCACGCCGGCGCGAGCGTCCGGCATGCTGCGGCGCAGCATAAGAGCAAGGAGTCGGCGCGGCGAGCCGAAAAGTCAACAGGCGATCGTCCGGCCGCCGACGCGATGTCGCCCCAGATCGTCCCCGTTCCGGCCGCAAAGTGCGGCTTGATTACGGAACGGCGAGGACGATCGCCGAGGAGGGGTCGATGCGCAGCGTGACGGCGGGCTTGGCTCGCCAAGTCTTGGTCGCCGTCGCGATGAGCGCGCTCCTCATCGCCGGGCTGAGCGTGCGGCCGAGCGGCGCGCGCGTCCCCGTCGGCGCCGCCGCCGAAAAGCCGATTGCGACACGGGCGATCGTGACCGCGGAAGCGCCGCCGGCCGCGCCGGCGAAACGCGCGGCGGTGAAGCTCGCCGCCGCAGCGAAACCCGCCGCGCGGCTGCGCCTCGTCGCGCCGACGCCGCGGCCGCGCCCAACCGATCCGGCCGCCAAAGTCATCGCCGCGGCCTATGTCCCGCCGGCGCCGGAGCCGAGCGCGCCGAGCCTCAAGAAGCGGCTCTTCGCGCCGATCGGCTTCGTCCGCGACAATGTCGCGCGGCTTATCTCGTGGCTTTGAAAAAGCGGCTGGCAAAAACGCCTTCCTCCGGCGAACCGGAAAAGGATAAAAGGACGTCGTTCTCTTTAGCGTCCGAAAGGATCGAGCCTTGAGCGCCTCCTACGAAAAGGACGTGCTATTGTGGTCCCAGGAGCAAGCGCGCTTGCTGCGTACGGGCCAGTTCGGCCGACTCGATATCGAGCATCTGGCGGACGAGATCGAAGACGTGGGCAGAAGCGAAAAGCGCGAGCTGGCGAGCCGCATGGCCGTTCTCCTGGCTCACCTGCTGAAGTGGCGGCTCCAGCCCGAAACGCGCACGCCGAGCTGGCGGAAGACAATCAGCCATCAGCGCCAGCGGGTGGAATTGCTCCTAAAGGCGACCCCAAGCCTCAAAACGGCGATGTCCGACGCGGACTGGCGAAAGGGCGCCTGGTTGGACGCAATCAGCCTAGCCGCTCAGGAAACCGGACTCGACGAAGCCGCCTTCCCGGAAACCTGCCCGTGGGAAATGACGGCGGCGCTCGACCCCGCTTTCTGGCCGGATTGAAAGCGCGCGCCCTAGCGCGACGGGGCTTAATCGAAAATTGGCAGAAAGAATTTAAGTCTTCCGCTTCCGCAACTGCCGGGAGCGCTTCTTGTCAGCGACAGTCGCAGGGCGTTCCGCCGCCGCTCCAGCGCCAAGCGCGCGCCGCCTCCCGGCCGGCCTTCGCGGCGAGCGGCTGATTCCGGCCGCCGCGGCCTTGGCGGCTTTGGCGATCGGGCTTTGGCGGCCGGTCAATACCGACATTTCCTGGCTGTTGACCGTCAACGAGCGCATCCTCGCCGGGGCGACGCCTTACAAGGACGTGATCGAGCTCAATCCGCCGGCTTCGATTCTCCTCTACCGAATTCCCGCGCTCGCGGCGCATTGGCTGCCGA
>DATGLU010000086.1:0-2217 GCA_035294045.1 Roseiarcus sp.
CTCTTCGCCATCGAGCGCCTCGACATGAGCGTTGGAGGAGAGCCGCGCCGCCGCCGGCAGGCCGGCGAGGTGGCGCGACACGACCTTGACCTCGCCGAGAATGCCGCGCGGCCGCGCCAGCAGGATCGCGCAAAGCGCGAGGCCGATCAGGACGATCTGCAGCGAGGCGGCGCGCGCCTGCTGGTCGGGCGGGACAATCGCGGCGATGGCGCTGGAGGAGGCCGCCCAGACGCCCCAGACGATGACCGCGCCCAAAATCGCGCCGCGATTGTTGCCGGAGCCGCCGACGATCAGCATCGCCCAGACCTGGAACGTCAAAGTCGGCTGGTAATTGTCGGGCGCGATGAAGCCGATGAAATGGGCTTGCGCCGCGCCGGCAAGGCCCATCACCGCGCCGCCGATCGCGAAAGCTTGCAGGCGGAAATGAACCGAATTCTTGCCGAGGGCGAGCGCGGCGGTCTCGTCCTCGCGAATCGCCCGCAAAACCCGGCCCCAGGGGCTGCGCAGCAGCCGCTCGAGCGCGAGGTAAAGTACGAAAACGGCGCCGGCGAGCAGCGCGAGATTGAGAAGCCCGAACAGAAGCGGGTCGCCGGCGCGAGCGGCGAAGGGGCGCGGAATGAAGCCGATCCCGAACGGGCCGCCGGTGACGCGCTGCAGGTTCAGCGCGCAAAGATGGATCACGACGGCGGCGCCGAATGTCGCGATCGCCAGGTAATCGGCGCGCAGCCTGATCGTCAGCGCCCCGACCAGGAAGCTGGCGAGGCCCGCGGCCAGCGCGCCGCCGAGCCAGCCGACGGCGATCGGCAGATCGAAGCCGCCGAACCGGCCGGGCGTATCGGGCGTCGTCAGCAGCGCCGAGACATAGGCGCCGATCGCGACGAAGCCGGCGACGCCGACATTGAACAGACCGGTCTGGCCCCATTGCACATTGAGGCCGAGGCAGATGATCGCGTAGGTCAGCGCCATGGTCAGGAAGAAGGCGCCATAGCCGAAGAGATCGAGGATCACGACGGCGCTCTCCCGAAGAGGCCGCGCGGGCGAACGAGCAGGATTGCGACCAGGATCACGAAAGCGACCGCGGCCCGCCATTCCGCGCCGATCAGGCTGACCGTCGCCGATTCGGCGAGCCCGACGATCAGGCCGCCGAGCAGCGCGCCGGGCGCGCTGCCGATGCCGCCGAGAATCGCGCCGGCGAAAAGCGGCAGCAAAAGATCGAGCCCCATTGTCGGCCGGATTTGTACGAGGAGGCCGGCCATGATCCCGGCGATCGCGGCGAGGCCGGCGCCGAGAATCCAGACGAGGCGGACGATCTTGCGGGCGTCGACGCCGACCAAGCCGGCAAGCTGCGGATTTTCGCTCACCGCGCGCATGGCGCGGCCGACCGGCGTGCGCGCAATCAAGAGATGGACGGCGACGACCAGGGCGGCGGCGAGCGCGAGGCAAAGCAGCGCGTCGGGCGTCGCGCGTACGCGGCCGAACCGCAAGGCGATCTGCAATCCCTCCACATAATAAGCAGGTCGCGACGTGAAGATGAATTCGAGGAGATTGCGCAAGGTGAGCGCCGCGCCGAAGCTCGCCATGACGAGGATGATCACCGCGCCGCCTTTGGCGCGGAGCGGGCCGAACAGCAAGGCGTCGACCAGCAGCGCCAGCGCTGCGGCGAGTACAATCGCCGCGCAGGCGGCGATCGGCAGGGACCAGCCGAAGGAGAACGGGCCGATCGGCGCGGCGAGGCCCGGCGCCGCGGCGCCGAGAAAGCCGCTGACCGCGAGGGCGAAATAGGCGCCCCAGGCGATGAATTCGCCATGCGCGAAATTGGCGAAGCGCAGAATCGAATAGGTCAAGGTGACGCCGATCGCGCCGAGGCCGATCATCGCGCCGGCGATCAGCCCGTCGATGACGACTTGCAGGCTCATGACCGCGCCGCGCCGAGATAGAGCTTGCCGACCAGCGGATCGTCGGCGAGGTCGACCGCTTTTCCCTCGTGACGCGCCTCGCCTTCGACGAGAATCACCGCCCTGTCGGCGACGGCGAGCGCCGCCTTGACGTTCTGCTCGACGAGAACCACCGCGACGCCGCTTGCATTGATCGCCTTGAGACGGGCGAAAACCTCGGCGGCGATTTTCGGCGAGAGTCCGGCGGAAGGCTCGTCGAGAATGAGCAGCGAGGGCTCGACGATCAGCGCCCGCGCCGCGGCGAGCATCTGACGCTGGCCGC
>DATGLU010000087.1:0-4735 GCA_035294045.1 Roseiarcus sp.
CGACGCGGTCCGCTTCATGATGCTGATGCGCCGCAACGACGCGCCGCTCGATTTCGACCTCGCCAAGGTCATCGAGCAGAGCCAGGACAATCCGGTCTTCTATGTACAGTACGCGCATGCGCGCGGCTGCAGCGTCTTGCGTCAGGCGCGCGCCGCGTTTCCGGATTTCGACGCTTCGCCCGCCTTTTTGGCGCGGGCCGATCTCGCTTTGCTGAGCGACGAAAGCGAGCGCGCGATTCTGCGCCTCATCGCGCAATATCCGCGGGTCGTCGATCAAGCGGCGGCGGCGCGCGAGCCCCATCGAATCGCCTTTTTTCTGCATGATCTGGCGACCGGCTTCCACGCGCACTGGAACCGAGGCAAAGATATGCCGCATTTGCGTTTCGTTAATGAACGCAACAGAGAATTAACCAATGCGCGCATAGCGTTGGCGCTCTCTGTGACGGTCGTCCTGTCGTCGGGTCTCGCGCTGCTTGGGGTCGGCGCGCCGGAAGAGATGCGCTAAAGCCAAGCGGGCGGGGTTGGCGGGCGTAACGAAGAGGATTTTGGATGAGCGAGACCGCGCGTCGCGCGACCCCGTCGGTCAATATCGATGAATTCGAACGGCGGCTGCGGGCGACAGGGTCCCTGGGCGCCGCGCAGGACGATCCGCTCGCCGAACTCGCTCGCCTGCTCGGCGCCGAGGAGTCGCCGGCTCGTCCTGACGAGGCTCCTGAAGTCAAGCCGGCTGCGCCGTCGCCGGAGCCTGAAGCGCCGACGCCGCAGCCATTGCTTCGTCCCGCGCCGCGCGTCGACGCCGCGTATGGCCAGGTCGTCAATGTCGATTTCAGCGCTCAACCCGCCGGCCCGAGCCCCGCGGAGCCGCCGCCGCTTTTGGCCGAGCCGCCGCCCTATGCCGAGCACCCGGCCGCGCCGCCGCCTTTGCTGCGCGCGCCGGTCGGCCGAAGCCGGGGAGAAGAGCCGGCGCGGCGCAAGATTTGGCCGGTGGCCGCGCTGGTCGTGATCGGCGTCGCCGCCGGCGCCGGCGCCTGGGCCTATCGCGGCGGCGTGCCTGGCCTCGTCGCCAAAACGCCGCCTTTGATCATGGCGGCCGCCGGCCCGACAAAGGTGCAGCCGCCGTCGCAGGCGACCGTTTCGTCGCCGAACGACATCGCCTCGCTGATCGCGAAAGACGAGCAAAACCGGACTGGCCCCGGAAAGATCGTCTCGACCGAGGAGCAGCCGGTCGACCTTAACGAGCGCGCCAAGCTCCAGGCCGCCGCGGAAGCGCGCGCCGCCGCGCCGCCGCCTAGTCCGCCGACCATCGCCGCCGCGCCGATGGTTGTCGTCGCCGCGCCTCCGTCGGCGCCAGCGGCCTCCGACACGGCGCCGGCCGCCAACGCCGCCGCCGCTTCGTCGCCTTCGCCTTCGCCGCAACCCTCGGCGCCGACTACGCCGCCGCCAGCCGCGCCGAAGCCCGCCGCGATCCCCGCTGCGCCCGTCAGCGCGCCGGGGCCGGCGACAGCGACAGCGCATGCGGCCGGATCGACGCCGGCGCCCGCGCCAGCCGCGGCGCCCCCCACGCCCCCGCAAGCCGCGGCGCGTTTGGTCGCCGCCGCGCCGTCGCCGGTTGCGCCGCTCGATTCAACGCCGATCGCGCCGGGGGCCGGGGCCGGAACGGTCGGCCCGACCGTTGCGCCGCCGGCGCCGCCGACGCCTTTCCCGGAGCCGAAGCGAGTGAAAACGGTGTCCGTGCGGCCGGACGGCTCGGTCATCGCGCCGGATTCGCCGCCCGACGATCAGCCGGCTCAACCGCTCGAACCGCCGAATCTGCCGGCCGATCCGCCGGTTCCGGTACCGCGGCCGGCGATCGACGCGTCCGCGGCTGAGCCGGCGACGCCGAAGCTCGACCTGCCGACCAAGCTTTCCGGGAAGACCACGAACAGAGCGCCGATCGCCAAAATCGACACGACCGCCGCGACCACCGGACAGTCGCCCGAGGCGCCGCTGCAGGTTTCTCCCTCACCTGCGCCGAAGAAGCGTGAGTCGGCGCACGCCGCGCCGGCCGAAGCCGCCCCGCCGGCGCCCGCGGCGGCGCAGCCCGCAGCGCCGGCCCAGACGGCTCAAGAGACTTCGGGCCCGGGCTCGCTCTTTGCCGCGTTGAGCGACGCCGCGCATCGGATCGCAGGCCAGGATAACGGCGCCGCCGGGACGCCGGTGCGGACGGCGTCGGCGGCGCAAGCGGCGAGCGCCCCGCCCGCGGCGGCCGAGGGGACCGGCGACTACGCCGTGCAACTCGCCGCGCCGCGCAGCGAGGCGGAAGCGCGCAGCATTGCGAGCCGCCTCGAATCGAAATACGCCAGCGAGCTTAGCGGCGCGCAACTGGTCATCCATAAGGCCGAGTTGAAGGGCAAGACCGTCTATCGAGTGCGCACTGGCAAGCTGTCGCACGCCGCCGCAATCAGCCTCTGCGAAAAGCTGAAAGCGGCAGGCGGCGCGTGCTTTCTGGCGCGCGAATAGGCGGAAGCCGCTGGCGGGGAATATGGTGAAGGCCTTTATCTGCGGCTGCGCCGGGCCGGCGCTCAGCGATGAGGAGCGCCTCTTCATCGCCGAGGCCCAGCCCTGGGGCCTGATCCTGTTCAAGCGCAACGTCGTCGAGCCGGCGCAGATGCGGCGTCTGACGCAGTTGTTTCGCGCGCTTGTCGGGCGGCCGGACGCGCCGGTTCTGATCGACCAGGAAGGCGGCCGGGTTCAGCGCATGGCGCCGCCGCACTGGCCGGCTTATCCGAGCGCGGCCAGCTTCGAGTCGTCCGGCAAAGACCGCGGCGCGGCTCTCACCGCCGCGCGACTGACCGCTCGCCTGATCGCTCATGACCTGCGCGATATAGGTATAACAATCGATTGCGCGCCGGTGCTCGACCTTTCCTTTAAGGGTGCGCATTCGGTGATCGGCTCGCGCGCTTTTTCGGACGATCCGGCCCGCGTCGCCGAATTCGGCCGCGCCGTCGCCGACGGCCTCATGGCCGGGGCGGTCGCGCCGGTCGTCAAGCATATGCCCGGCCATGGCCGCGCCATGGTCGACAGCCATCTCGATCTGCCGATCGTCGAGGCGAGCCGGGCCGACCTCGCGGCGGCGGATTTCGCGCCCTTCGTCGCCCTGAAGGATTTGCCGATCGCGATGACCGCCCATGTGGTCTACCGCGCGATCGACCCCGACCGGCCCGCCACGACTTCGAAAATCGTCGTCGAGACGATCATTCGCGGCGCGATCGGCTTTGATGGGCTGCTGCTCACCGACGATTTGTCGATGAAGGCGCTGGGCGGCTCGTTCGAGGCGCGGACGCAAGCGGCTTTCGCCGCGGGCGTCGACATCGCCCTTCATTGCAATGGCGATCTCGCCGAGGCGACGGCGGTCGCCAAAGCGGCGCCGGTCCTCGCAGGGCGCGCGCTGCGCCGCGCCGAAACGGCTCTTGCGACGACGGCTGCGGCGCCTCAGCCTTTCGACATCGGCGCCGCGCGCGCCGAGCTCGCGGCTTTCGCGCCGGCGGCGTGAATTGCCGCATCACGGTTAACCATGCTGTGAATTTGCGCCTTAACCGACTTTCTTTAGGTAAATAAAAGGTTTCTAAGCTCGGGAACAATCAAACCGTTGCTTTCGCGGCCCATCGCGGTAACGTTGGTTCGTCAGGGTTGTTCGACACCCGCAAAGAATACCCTACGGAGTGCTCAGGTCCGCCGCATCTCCTGGGTCCGTGGGGTCGGCCGGCTTGGAAACGGCGGGAGTGGCCTCCTCGTAGCCGTTTCCAGCCGGCCTCCTATTTTTTAAGCGCGGCCTGCTCTCTGGGCCTCGCGCAATTGGACGAAAGAGCCGCCGCCGCGTCCCGTTGCAGGGAGGGGAATCGGCGCAACGCGAAGCCGACATAGCAGGCTGCAATGTCGCAAATCGAGATTATCGGTTCTTCGCGTTCGACTTATACGCGCGTCGTGCGCATGGTCTGCGAGGAAAAGGCGATCGACTATGCATTGACCGAGGTCAAGCTCGGCGCGCCAGAACTCTATGCGATCCATCCTTTTGGCAGGATGCCGATTTTGCGTCACGGCGATTTCGAACTCTGCGAGTCGAAAGCCATCGCCACTTATCTCGATCGCGCCTTTCCCGGCCCGCAACTCATCCCCGCCGAGGCCCGCCTTGCTGCGCTTGCCGAGCAATGGGTCTCGCTCGTCAATACGGTGATCGACCGCACCCTCGTTAGAACCTACCTCTTGGCTTACGCCGCGCCGAAGAGCCCCGACGGCAAGCCTGACAGAAGCGTTATCGATGCGGCGACGCCGGCCCTACGCGACCAGTTCAAGATTCTCGACAAAGCGGTCGCCAAGACCGGCCATCTCGTCGGCGATCAATTCACCCTCGCCGATATCAATCTGCTGCCGATCCTCTTCTACATGAATAAACTGCCTGAGAGCGCGGCGGCTTTCGCCGACGCAACTCATCTTGCCGCCTATTATGAGCGCCACGCGACGCGGCCGAGCTTCACGCGAACAGTCCCGCCGCTCGGACCGCCGCCACGGGCGCGGTCGGTTTAAAAAGAGACTAGTACTTCCTGAGCAAGCTCACCAGCCGGCCCTGGATGCGCACGCGATCCGGCCCGAATATCCGCGTCTCGTAGGCTGGATTGGCCGCTTCGAGGGCGATCGATGCGCCGCGGCGGCGCAGGCGCTTCAGCGTCGCCTCCTCCTCGTCGATCAGCGCGACGAC
>DATGLU010000088.1:0-4365 GCA_035294045.1 Roseiarcus sp.
GGCAGCGTCGCGACCGTGATCGCCTCGTCGACGCCGTTCAGCCGATCGATCGCGCCGGCGTCGACGACGAGCAGACCGGCGGCCTCGGCGAAGAGATTGACGCGCCCGGTAAAGGCGCGTTCGAGCCGGATATGCGGGCCGGCGAGCTTTTCGGCGAGCAGCCGCGCCGCTTCGTCCTCGCCAACATCCTCGGCGTCGAGACGCGCCGCGATGATTTCCGCAATCCCGGCCGCGGCCAGCTTTTCGATATGCTCGCGCGTCACCTTCTGACCCTTTTTCAGGATCAGCGAATCCTGGCGGATCGTATGGGCGACGATCGCCCCTTCCGCCTCGGCGACGGGAACCGGCCCGAATTTCACGCCGCTTTTTCCGCCGCGCGCAGCGGCTTTTTGCGCAAGGCGCCGATCATCTCTCCGGCTATGGCGACCGCGATCTCCGCCGGGCTGACCGCGCCGATATCGAGGCCGATCGGCGCATGGATGCGGGCGAGCGCCGCCTCGGAAAAGCCCGCCGCGCGCATCCGCTCGATCCGCCGGGCATGCGTCTTCTTCGAGCCGAGCGCGCCGATATAGAAACATTCCGCCTTGAGCGCGCGCTGCAGCGCCGGATCGTCGATCTTCGGGTCGTGAGTCAGCAGCGCGATCGCGGTGTAGCGGTCGAGCGGGGCGCGATCCAGCGCTTCGTCCGGCCATTCGGCGATGAGCTCGACATCGGGAAAGCGCTCCGGGCTGGCGAAAGCGGTGCGCGGATCGATGATGACGGGATCGAGGCCGCAAAGCTTGGCGACCGGCGCCAGGGCCTGGCTGATATGCACGGCGCCGATCAAGACAAGCCGCACGGCGGGGACTTGCACGGTGAGGAAATAGCTCTTGCCGCCATGCTCGATTGTTCCGCTCTTGCCGGAGCGCAAAGCCGGCTCCAGCGCCGCCTCCATCGCATCGCCGGCCACGTCCTCGGCTTTGACCAGGCGCTGCGCGCCGCTCGCCAATTCCGTGATCAGCACGCAAGGCCGCCGCGCGGCGCGCTCGGCATTGAGGGCGGCGAGCAGTTCGAGCCGCATCAGTCGAGCCTCTCGACATAGACCTTGATGCGGCCGCCGCAGGAAAGGCCGACCTTCCACGCCGTCTCGTCGGCGACGCCGAACTCCAGCACTTTGGGTTCGCCCGCCGCGATCACGTCGAGCGCCTCGGTCACCACCGCGCCCTCGACGCAGCCGCCCGAGACCGAGCCGAGGAAATTGCCCTCGCCGTCGATCACCAGATGGCTGCCGGTCGGGCGCGGCGCCGAGCCCCAGGTCTCGATGACGGTGGCGATGGCGACGTCGCGGCCTTTGCTGCGCCAATCCTCAGCCGCGGCGAGAATGTCTTGTTCGGTTGAGAGCATGATGCGCTTCCTTTGAGCCGTCGCCGCACAATAGCGCAAAGCGCGGCCTTTCCAGAAGCGAAATGGTCACGCGGGAATAACGGCGCAAGGGGCGCGGCCGGGGCGGCGATCGAAATCGATCGCCTCTCTCCCAAGGCCGAAGCGGACGTAGCGGCTGAAAGGCGGCGGCCGGACACGCTCAAACTCTAGACGGACGAGCAATGCGCTAGAGGTCATCATGCTCGCGTTTTTGCGCGAAGTGGTTCACGCTGAGTATCACGATTTCCTGTTCAGCTTGGTCAATCGCGTAATAGATTACATAGGCGTAACGCGGCGTGATGAATTTGCGGACGCCTTGCTCCTTCTGCCGCCGGCCAAGACGCGGAAACAATATAAGATTTTGCAAACTGTCATAAATGTGTGAACGCACGCGCCGTGCCGCCGCAGGATTTTCCTTTTGGATATAGTCGGCGATGGCGGCGATGTTTGCAATCGCGCGAGGCGTGAATCGCAGCTTCACCGATCGAAGCGGGCGAAAGCAGCGGCAACCTCGCCGTCCGTCGCAAACTCGCGGCGACGGGCCTGGGCAAGACCTTCAAGCACATCGGACAGATGATCAGGGTCGATGTCCTCTGACTCGCCGTCCGCGCGGGCCAGGCTCAGCATGGCCCGCGCGATCTCGTCCTGATTGGCAGGAGGCAGGCGGCGGACCGCGTCGAAGGCCTTGTCGAGCAACTTGCTCATAAGCAAGAAATAGACGATCCCGAGGAAGAGCGAAAGAGCTCCGGACCGCTCGGCCAGCAGCTTGGCAAGCCAGCCTTAGTCCTAGCTCCCATGCGCCGCGAGGCCCTGTCGCCCGCAATGACGCCCCGCTAGACGCGCGCCGCATACAAATCCCATTGGCCCGGCAGCCCCCGGAGCTCGTGCGAGCCTCGTTCCGAGAAGGCCAATCCGGTCCCGGCGGCGAGGTCGGCGACGGCGCGCGACACCAGGACTTCGCCCGGCGCGCATTTGCGCATCACCCGCGCCGCCGCATGAACGGCGACGCCGCGCACATCGCCGCGCCGCAACTCGACATCGCCGGCATGGACGCCGACGCGCAAGGCGAGGCCGATCAGTCTCGCCGCGCTTTGCAGCGTCAAGGCGCAGCGAACGGCGCAGCCCGGCCCGTCGAACGTCGCCAGGACGCCGTCGCCGGTGGTCTTGGCGAGGGCGCCGGAATAGCGAAGAACGACTTCCCGGGCGAGGTCGTCGTGGCGATCGAGCAGGCGGCTCCAGGATTCATCGCCCATCTCGGCGGCGCGGCGAGTCGAATCGACGATGTCGGTCAACATGATGGTCGCTGACACGCGAGCGCCGCGTCCGGCCTCGATCTTATCCGCCCGGTCGTCGAGCGTGGGCAAGCTGAGGCCGGAAAGGGCGAGATCGATCGCGATTTTCGACCGCAGGCAGGTGTCCGACAGGTTTAAAACGACGCCCATGGCCGGGCTCCCATTCCGCAATATTCGTCTTCATCCCTATGACGAACGAGGCGCGGCGTTTTGGACAGGGCTGGCGATTTTTTTCGATCGCAATTCCTCGATTGAGACAAATCGCCGCCGATCCCGCGCCTAGGCCGAGAGTCTCAGCCAGGCCCTGGGATCGGCGAAGCCGGAGCGGTCATCGACCAAGGCGCGGCAGAGATCGGCCATGTTGGCGAGATTGTGAATCGGCCGGAATTCGTCGACATGCGGCAGCATGGCTCTGATGCCTTGCGCCTTGGCCTCGAAGGCGCCGTAGCGCAGCAGCGGATTGGCCCAGATCAATCGCCGGCAGGATTTGCGCAAGCGCTCCATCTCGCGCCCGAGCTCTTGCGGCTCGTCGCGCTCCAACCCGTCGGTGAAAAGCAGCACGATCGCGCCCTGCCCTAATACGCGGCGCGACCATTCGCGGTTGAAGCGGTGCAAAGCCGCGCCGATGCGGGTGCCGCCCGACCAGTCCTTGACCTGGTCCGAACAGAGAGCCAGCGCCTCGTCCACGTCCTTCTCGCGCAAGGCGCGGGTGACATTGGTGAGACGCGTGCCGAAGAGAAAGGTCGAGACGCGGCGGCGCTCGCCCAGCGCATGGACGAAGTGGAGGAAAATCCGCGTATATTCGCTCATCGAGCCGGATATGTCGCAGAGCACGACGACCGGCGGATGGCGCTCGCCCGGGGCGCGAAAGGCGAGATCGATCGCCGATCCTCCGGCTTTCAAGGAGCGGCGGAAGGTACGGCGCGGATCGATGCGCAGGCCGCGCGCATTCGGGACATGGCGGCGGGTCTTGACCGCGTTGATCGGCAAGCGCAGCTTGGCGATCTCTTCGCGCGCGGCGATGATCTCGGCCGCATTCATCTGGGCGAAATCCTTTTTCTGCAGCACTTCCGCCGCGGACATGGTGAGCCGCGCATCGAGATCGAGGGAGGGCGCGGCCTTGGCGTCGTCGCGCGGCGTCTTGAAGAACGCGTCGGCGATGCGACTGGCCCCGGCTTCGGCCTTGTCCTTGCGCTTGGCCGGATCGGCGACCGGCGACATCATCGCGATCAGCTTTTCGAGGAAGCCGCGACGCTTCCAGAAGATGCGGAAGGCCTGATCGAAGAGTACGGAATGCTCGTGCTTCTTGACGAAGACGGCGTGCAAAGCCGCATAGAAATCCTGCCGGTCGCCAATACCGGCCGCTTGCACCGCCGCCAGCGCGTCGAGCACCGCGCCCGGCCCGACCGGCAGACCCGCCTCGCGCAGCGCGCGCGCGAAATAGAGGATGTTGGTCGCGAGCTGGCCCGAGCCGGGCGCGGCGGGAGAGGATAGGTCGTCGGAGTCCATCGACAGGCCACAAAGTACGATTAACGCAACATCTTGTCATTCCCGCGAAAGCGGGAATCCAGCACGGTCTATCCTGCAAGCGCGGCGGCTCCTGGATTCCCGCTTTCGCGGGAATGACGAGCTCACCGCGCGCGCAATTCGCTGCGTACGCTCTCGACCAGCT
>DATGLU010000089.1:0-2381 GCA_035294045.1 Roseiarcus sp.
TGAGAATCGTAGCGGCGACGTCATGCGCTTTGGTCGGGTCGTAATCGGCGGCCTGATTGGCGACGAGTTTGAGGTCGGGATACTGCTTCAGCTTGTCGTTTATCGCCTGCATGCCAACCATCATTCCCGGATTGGTCGGGATTCCGCTGATCAAGGCGATATTGCCCGACTTGCCGGAAGCCTTGCCGCATAATTTCTCCAGCATATCCATTTCCGTGCCGGCGACGTCATACCAATCCGACCCGACATAAGCGTCGCCCCTGGTGACGGATTCCATATTGATCTGTACGACCTTAATGCCCGCCGAAAGCGCCTTGGCGATCAGCTTGGCGTAGGACTGCGGATCGGCCGGCTGGACAATCAGCACATCGGGCTTCTCGGCGACCAGTTGCGAAAGCGCCTGCACGCCGGCGGCGACATCCCAATTCGGGTCGCGTATGACGAACTTGAAGCCCCATTTGTCGGCCGCGTGCTGGACCGCGCCGGCCCAGGCTTGCGGCAGGTCAAAGCCCATGGAGATCGGCACGAAGGCGACCGTCTTGCCCTCAAGCGCCTTCGCGGTCAGCGACCATTGGCCGTCATCGTAGTGGTCGGCTCGCGCGACGTTCGCGGCCGTCGCCAATGCAAGGGCCGTCGCTCCGGCGAGAAGATATTTTCCTAGTTTCATGCCTTCCTCCCTGTTTTGCTGATTATGCTTCGACCCAAGCTCAGGCGCGTCAAATATCCCCTTGCTGCGCTGTCTGCTCGTCGCGCGGATTCAGAACAGAATCCGTAACGATGGCGGCGAGAAGAATCAGGCTTTTGACGATGTTCTGATAGGTATAGGGCATGTCCATGATGGTCATGCCGTTGAGCAGAGTGCCGATCAGCAATGTGCCGACGATCACGTTCCGTACGCCGCCCTTGCCGCCGCTGAGCCCGACGCCGCCGATCGCCACCACCAGGATCACGTCATAAACAAGCGTCGAATTGGCGACGCGCGTATTCATCGAATTGACCAGAGTGGCGGTGATGACCCCGGCGAAGAAAGCAACAAGCGAAGAGATGAGATATTGCAGGACGATCATCGGCCGCATCGGGATGCCGGAGACGCGCGCGGCAAGCGGATTGTCTCCCATGCCGTAGATGAAGCGGCCCGGCCGGGTGAAATGCAGAAACAGAAAAGCGAGGAGAGCGACGATCGCCAGCCACAGCACTGGCGTGGGTATGCCCAATATGGCGCCGCCGCCGATCACCTTGAACCAAGCGGCGGATGTCGGCATGAAAATCACGTCGCTGTTCACCAGCACGGAATGGCCAAAACCGTAGATCGCCGCGCTCATCGCCAGAGTGGCGAAAATGGCCGGTATCTCGACATAGGCGATAAGAACCCCGTTCAGCAGCCCGATGACGAAGCTGAGGGCCAGGCCGCAAAGGACGGCGACCGGCAACTGAACGCCGCCATTGGCGAGGTAAAGCACCCAGGCGACGGAAATCGCCATATTGGCGACCATCGAGAGATCGATGCCGCGGCCGATGATCGTGAGCGCCATTCCAATGCCGAGCACGCCGAGAATCGATACGTTCTGAATCAGCGAGATGATGTTTCCGGCGGTCAGGAACCCTTTCAGCGCCACCGAGAAAACGACGAACATCGCCGCCGCGATGGCGAGAACGATCCTTTCTTGGCTGAATTGAAGGCGCCTCAATGATCGCATTCGGCTCTGCCGCTTGTCCTACCTCGTTCCGAGCCTCGGCCTGTCGCCCGCAACGCCGCGCCGGAGAGAAATCGGGGTCGCCGAACAGCGCGTTGGCGAAACGACCAGATAGCTTGCATCGGCCATGACCTGTCCGCCGCTGTCGTCTCACGACAGGCAAGAGCCCTCATCCGCGAGCAGCGGCTTCGCGCACATAAAAGGGCGACGGATCATGTTGTCGAATGATCGAAACCCTACCTCCCAAGCAGGTTTCATAGAAACTTTCCTCTATGGCGAGGCGGCTGTCAAGTTTGCTCACGCTCGTGATAGTGAATATTCACCCGGGACTCTTTGCGGAATGAGAATTGGCGTCGGATCCCGGCAGAAGGACGAGCATGTTTTGCGCTCTGGGCCGTATGGGCCGCAGCGCGACGCCGCATCGCCGTCTGGATAGCGGCGAATGATTTCTGGCCGTATAGAGGGCGTCGCGCCGGAGATCACGCGCCATCGCGGCCGGCCCGGCTTCGGGCGAAACAGAGAAGGGTCTGAGCTTGTCCCCAGCAAAACAACCTCCGCGCAAGATATCGGCGAAGGCGGAGCGGCGCGCGGTGACGACCGAGCAGATCCTTGATACCGCCGAATATCTCTTTTCCAGGCACGGGCTTTACGGCGTCACCCTGAAGGATGTCGCCAAGCGAGTCGGCG
>DATGLU010000090.1:0-2071 GCA_035294045.1 Roseiarcus sp.
TTCCCCAAAAAAGATCGGCATTCTCTGAAGCGCTCGCTCGAAGAAGCCGGCCATCAGCGGTCACGATATCGGCGGCCAGGAGATTGTCGCAGGTGAGACCATATTTCCGGCCGAGCTTGCCGATGCCGCCGCCAAGCGTCAGGCCGGCGATCCCGGTATCGCTATTGACCCCCATGGTCGTCGCCAGCCCGCAGGCTAGCGTTGCCGCGTCAAACTCCCCCAAGCTCAAACCCGCCTCCGCACGTGCAATCCGGCGTTCTCGATCGACCTCGATCCTCTTCATTCGAGAAAGGTCGATAACAATTCCGCTGTCGCACAACGACATTCCCGCGACGCTGTGTCCGCCGCTACGCACCGCGATGGCGAGTTTTTCCAGTCGCGCGAATTGGATGGCGCCGATGACGTCCTCGGCATCCGAGCAATAGAAAATCAGCAGCGGCTTTTTATCGACAGCGCCGTTCCATACGCGGCGCGCCGCCTCATAGGCGTCGTGGTCCGGTAACACCACCTCGCCGTGCGCGTTTCGAACGAGGTTTGCGATCGCTGCCGCCCTGGCGCTGGACTCCCTCTCCGCCTGATTTTCAATCTCAACGCGTTCCATAAAGATTCCTCCCGAATGAAAAGGGGTCTCGACCGCTCTGGCCGATCTTGCCCCGCAAAGGCGCCCAATGGCAGACCCAACTCAATGGGGAACGTCATCGCGGAGCATGAAAATAAGCCGCCGGCGCGTCTAGTAAGCGAGGGTCGTATCAGGTTTGGCCTCGCGCGCCGGGTTGTTGGAATACACAATCACCGCGAAAAGAATCACGCCGGCGAATACGACCAGCGACGAGATGACGACGAGCAACTCAAAATAAGCATTGCCGAGGAGCATAAAATACAAAGAGATGACCAAAAACGCGACTCCGACGACATAGACGCCGTACTGGAGTTTGGCGATCCATTGTTGGGCCTTGGCGGGATTCAGCGTGTAATAGACGCCGAACAGCGCGCTGGTCACCCAGCCGAGCAGATTGATATGGGCGTGAGCTCCTATGACGTTGTGGTTCCCCGAAATCCCCATTTGAAGTCCCACGCCGATGCCTACGATCAGGAACATGATCGCGGTCTTGAAGTATAGTTGGGAAACGTACGGCATATCTTGTCCTCCATTGAACAGTTGTTTATTTGTTCCTTCGAAGTTTGATGAGCGGAGCTCGGAGACGCGGACGCCTGAATGTCGATTTCGGTCAAGAGGCGAAAGAAAACAATCAGAACTCCCATCTTCTCATGCATAAGGTCGTGGGAATGGGAAATAACGATGATGGCTACCGTATCCCATCCAATTAATCGAGCGATTTGCTGAGCCTTTCATGCCGCAGGAGCGCATGAGCGTAGCGCTATCCAACAGATTCGATGCAGAATTGCTTTGGAGTGCAATTCCGGGACCACGCCTAGGGTCCTTACCCTAGGTAGTTGCCCGCAAAGACGCGGCTTGGACGAAAGTGGTTTCGTTGATCCAAGCGATCTTTTGGGACAAAAGACTCTGATAACCTGGGGCGCTAGAGGTCGAGCTTGACACAGAAGTCCATCAAGCGTGCACCGCCGCCGAGGCGAAAGCCTCGTGCCTATGCGCTGTTGCGGTACGCGGAGGGTTCAGCGCCTATTTCGAAGGTCTGCGACAGCGGCTAAGCTCAGAAGCGGACCGGCTCAATGAAAAACGCCGCCGCAAATCAGGTACGCTTCAGAATTTATGGTCGATCTCGGCGGGCCTTAAGCGCCACCTGCGTAACACAACGCAGCTCCCGCCGACGACTTGCAAGCGGCTTCAAAGGCGATCCGCCTCGGCTCGCGTCGCCGCCGGCAAGCGGATGCGAAATGTGCCGCCGCGACGGCCAAGCCGCGAGGAGAGGATGAACGGTTGTGCGTCGCCGATGATCGCGTTGTATCGTCGACGCGCGCGCTCAAAAGCCGCCAAAGCTATGGCTTTCGAGAAGAACGGCGATGAGGTCGATCTTCGCGCCGAGACGTCTGGGATTGGCGGCGAGGGTCGTCATCGCCTGCGCCGCCGCGTGCATGAGCAGCGCATAAA
>DATGLU010000091.1:0-13812 GCA_035294045.1 Roseiarcus sp.
AAAACCGTGCGGCTTCAAGCTCTGGAGAATGGCGTAGCCCAGAGCGTTCCAGCTCTGATCGTTGATGCTGCCGGGCAGCAGAATGGCCGCTTTTTCTTCCGCGGCCGCCGGCGCTGCCGTCAGCGGCAAGGCGGCAAGGAGCGACGCGGCGACTGCGCCGCGCCATCGGTAGCCTGATTTGAACGCCTTCATCGGTTTCCTCCCTTTCAAACTGCCCGTCGCCGGGTCGATTGTTTGCGTAAGGTCCAAGCCAGTAACGCAAGTTCGGCGCCAATGAGGCGGATCGCGGCGCTAGACCCGCACGATCGCGGCGATCGGCGCTTCTCCCGGCGCGCATTGATGCTCGGTGCCGCCGGAAACGAAGATTGCGGAATCGCCGGTGACCGACGCGATGACCGCGCCGAGCGATGCGCGCGCATGCCTTTCGTAGTTGATGTCGGCGTCCGACAGCATGGTCGTGCGCCGGCCGCGCAGAATGCCGCCGGGCGGCGCCTCCGCTTTGGCGAACAGCGCGACGATTTTCGACCGATCCAGCTTGGCTGAGGGATCGCCCAACGCATTGAGCGCGGCGGCGCGCACCGCGTCGCTATCGACCACGTCTTTCAAGACAGCATGGCCGATGCGCAGATCGCCGCCCGCTTTCTCGGAATTGCCGAATAAGAGAATCTCGCAATTTCTGAGCTCGCCGCCCGCCGAGGTGTTCGCGACCGAGGAGAAGAGATTCATGTCCTTCGCGATGACGCTGTCGCTCAGCGACGATTCCTCGACCTCGCCAAGAGCCAGGGCGACGCCGAGAGCGGTCGCGCCGCGCGCATAAGCTTTCGAGCCGTTCGGGTCGCGCGTGACCAGCTTGGCGCCGCGCCGATCGGCGTCGGCGGCGAGAGCCGGCGTGAGCAGCGGCCCCTTCACTTGCACATAGTGGACGTCTGAAGCGGATGTGATCCCCGCCTCAGCCTGCGCGCGCCGCACCGCGGCGGCGACTTCGCGCACCTCGACCAGCGTGCCGATCTCCTCGGCGGCGAAATCGCGGGTGATGCCGATTCCCAAGGCCAGCCGCTTGCCTCCGCCCGACGGCGCGCTTTCGCTGCGCGTGAACAATGTCGCATGGGGGCTGAGCACGCCTTCGGTGCCCCCCGACCAGACGAAAGCGATTCGCCGCGCCACCTCGTCGGCGGAAATATTGAGGCGGCGCGCCAGCGCGAGCGACAGCGAGAGCGTCGCATAGCCGCGCGTAAAATCATTGGCGCCGCCATTGCCTTCGGTCTTGCCGATCGAGGCGACAATCTCGCGCGGATCGATAACGCCTTCGTCGATCAACCGCTCCAGACCCGAGGCGTCGCTGGGGCTGTTCATCAATATCTTATGAGCGGAGACGCGCATTTCAGTTCTCTCTGTTCAACGAGATCGCAAAAGTCAGCGCTGCGGGCGAGAAGGAGCGAGCCGCTGCAGGCCGAACGACCGCGGCCGCCGGCGTATCGCGTTGTCGCGTAACTCGAGACTAGCCATTGCCCTCCCCGGAATCCCTTGCGAAT
The DNA here is from genome assembly GCA_035294045.1 of Roseiarcus sp. Lineage (GTDB taxonomy): Bacteria > Pseudomonadota > Alphaproteobacteria > Rhizobiales > Beijerinckiaceae > Roseiarcus. The sequence continues at coordinate 1,533 of DATGLU010000091.1, forward strand.
GCTTTCCTTCGCGCGAAATTCTCCCTGGCCGATTCTAGCCGGCGGCGACTTTGAGATTCGCCGACGCGCTCGCTTGACGGCCGCTCAATTCGGCCATCGCCGCGGCCACGCCGCCGGCGCGATGCGGCACGCCCGCAGCCGAGAGGCCCATCTCGACGCCTGCCAGGGCGGCGAGCAGAACGAGATCGTTGCATTCGCCCAAATGGCCGATCCTGAAGACCCGGCCGGCAAGCTTGGTGAGGCCGGCGCCGAGCGACATGTTGTATTTGCTGAGCACCAGCTTGCGGAATTCGTCGGCGTCATGTCCCGCCGGCATCATCACCGCGGTGAGGACCGGCGAATATTCCGCCGGCGTTTGGCAGAGAATTTCGAGCCCCCAGGCGCGCACGGCGGCGCGCGTCGCCGAGGCGAGGCGCTGATGGCGCGCGAAGACGTGCTCCAGGCCCTCTTCGAGCAGCATGGCGATCGCCTCGCGCAGCCCGAACAAGAGATTTGTCGCGGGCGTATAGGGAAAAAAGCCGTTGGCGTTCGGCTTCAGCATCTCGCCCCAATCCCAATAGGAGCGCGGCATCCGATTGGTCTTCGAAGCGGCGATCGCTTTCTCGGAAATCGCGGTGAAGCCGAGCCCGGGCGGCAGCATCAAGCCCTTTTGCGAGCAGCTCACGGTTACGTCGACTTCCCATTCCTCATGGCGATAATCGACCGAGCCGAGAGACGAGATCGTATCGACCATCAGCAGAGCGGGATGATTGACCCGATCCATCGCCTTGCGAATGTCGGCGATGCGGCTCGTCGCGCCGGTGGAGGTCTCGTTATGGACGACCATCACCGCCTTGACGGCGCGCGCTCTATCTTCCGCCAATTTTGCTTCGATCACGCCCGGATCGGCGCCATGACGCCAATCGCCCGGAACGAAGTCGACATCGAGGCCCCAGCGCTCGGCCATCCGGCGCCACAAAGTCGCGAAATGGCCGGTCTCGACCATCAACACCTTGTCGCCCGGAGAGAGCGTATTGACGATCGCCGCCTCCCAGGCCCCGGTCCCCGAGGACGGATAGATGACGACCGGACCGGAGGTTTTGAAAATCGCGCGACAGCCTTCGAGCACGTCTTGGCCGAGACGTTTGAACTCGGGCCCCCGGTGATCGATGACTTGCCGGCTGATCGCGCGCAGGACGCGCTCCGGCACGGGGCTCGGCCCGGGGATTTGCAAGAAGTGCCGTCCCTGACCTTCGCTCATGACGATCTCCGCGGCGCTTGCAGCAGCTACAGCCCCATCCTGCATGCATTCTTACGAAGCGCAAGAAAAATTTTGAATGCAATTTTTTTGGTCGACCGACTCAAATGAACGCGCTATTTGTGCCAAATGCTCAAGTCAGTGGCGAACAATGCCGAAAAAATGGCCGCGGCGGATGAACGCCCCGCTGCGGAAGCCGGCGCCTCCTTGCATGGCGAGATCCTGACCCGCCTGCGCGACTATATCGTCGAGGGAAACCTGGCCGAGGGCGAACGTGTCCCAGAGCGCGAACTCTGTGAAATGTTTGGCATTTCCCGGACGCCGCTGCGCGAGGCGCTCAAGGTGCTGGCCTCCGAGGGCCTGCTGGAGCTCCTGCCCAACCGAGGGGCGCGGGTTCGCGCTCTGACCAAGCGGGATCTGACCGAATTGTTCGATGTCATGGGCGGCCTGGAAGCCCTGGCCGGCCGCTTGGCCTGCGAAAACATTACCGATGGCGAGATCGCCGAGGTCGAGCGATTGCATTATGAAATGTATGGCTGCTACCTGCGTCGCGACATGCATGGCTATTTCCAATTCAACCAACTCATCCATCACAAAGTGGTCGACGCCGCGCGTAACGCGATCCTCGCCGCGACCTATGCGAGTTTCGCCGGCAGGCTGAGACGGGTGCGCTTCTCCGCGAATATGGCGCGCGACCGCGACCGCTGGAGCGAGGCGATGCGCGAGCACGAGGCAATCCTTGACGCTTTGCGCCGCAGAGCCGGTCAAGAGTTGAGCGACATTCTGTTCCTGCATTTGCGGAACAAGCGGCGCGCTCTGATCGAGGCGCAATAAGAGCAGGCGGCGTCGTACTCAGCGGTCAGCCTTAAGGCGAAGCGGCGCGGGCGCCGAGCGGCGATTGTACGGATGCTGAAAGCCTGGCTCCGCCGTTTCCGGACTCGATTTGGAGAGCGGCGTACTCGGTTCATCGAGCGTTCACCGACTCTGTGCTTCTATATGCGCAAGGAAGAATGGCGGCCGCCGTGAGAATTCCAGCGCGCCGCCGCCTTTTCGCCTCATTGAGAGCTGCCGAGATGGCGATCTATAAGTTGATCTACGATCAAGAATCCGACCCGCCCGCGACCGAGATCGTCGGCGACTTTCTGAATGCCGAGGCGGCTCTCGCCGCCCTCAACACCTCCAAGGGCAAAGCGAAGTTCGGCGGCAGAAAATTCCGGTTCTACGAGGAGGATATCGAAGTCACGGGCTGGTCGCTGATCAGCGCGGTCGGAGAAACCTACCAACTGACGGTGACTTGAGGGTCGGCGAAATCGCCTAGCTGAATTGGGCGGCCAGCGCCGCGGAACAGCGCTCGACCGCGGCCTTCGCCATCAGCGCGGGATCAACAACGCCGCGGGCGGCGGCGGCCATAATCGCCGAAGCGATCCGAGATTGAAGCGCGATCGAGCTTCCAAGCTGAGGATGCTGGGCGATCAATGCGCGCCAAGCTGTCGCAAAAGCTTGGCTCAATGCAGGCTCTTCATGCGCATTGAACATGTTGGGGTCGGACATCCTAAGCTCTCCCTCCAGAGCACTCACGCAGTAACAAATGTTAACGCCGCGCGCGGCGTTTTAGTTCCGCGAAAAGGGCCGGGACGGATTGATCAAAACGCCGCTGTCGGCTGCTCGCCGACGCCTCGGAAACTCGGCGGCTGCCGGTTGCCTAAACATTGGGTACGAAAGCGCCCGCGCAAGGCATGAAGCGAGAGTGCGCCGCTGAGCCGCCTGAGCCTTCAGTCGCGCTCTTGCTGCTTGAGCAGCGCTGGCGAAATCGCCGGCGCTGGAACCGGCGAAGGCAGCGGCGGCTGAGGAATGACAGCCTGGATCCGGGAAGGCGCGCTACCGCAACCCGAAAGAAGCGGATCGGCGGCGCTCAGCGCGCCGTGCTTGATTTCGATCACGAAGGGCTGGTCCGAGCAAGCGCGAAGCGACGCGCCGCTCTTCGTCACAAGCGCCACGCGTCCGGACAGCACCTTGATGCGCACGGCGTCGGATGGGATGTCGACCGCATAGACATCTCCCGGCTTGATCGTATGGCCGGCGGCGAGATCGGCGACGCGCAGAGATCCAGTGATCTGCGGCGAGCGGCGCGGGACGTCCGCCGCCAGCCGCGAGCGGAACGGGCCGTAAGCGACGAAGCCAACCGAAAAAAGAACGAGGAGCAGCGCCAGGCCGACGCCGATCCTTCGCCGCCGCGGACGAACCGACGGTTCGCGGCCGAAATCGTCCGCCGGCTTCGGAAGGGAATCCGCCGCAGGCTTCGACGTAAGATCGGCAGGGGCGCGCGCACCGCGCTTGTTTGCGTCCGGCTTGGATTCAAGATTGGACTCGATCAGCGCCTCGGCCTCGTCGATGAGTTTGGTCACGTCCGCGCGGTCGGCGTCGAGATCGCGATAAAGCTCCTTGAGCGCGGCTTCGCTCACATCGTAAGCGGGCGAGGATGTTTCGGGCTCGCTCAAAGGAGTCTCCAAGCTGCGCGGCGGGCGAGGACCCTTCATGCGCGGATACAATCCGGGCGTCCCGCTCACGGGAGGCGCCGCCGTTCGGCTCTACCGTTCGATCATTTCGGGCGATCGTAAGGCGGACGCCGCCTGACGCTGCGAAGCTCAATTATAAATGAGCCGGACGCTTAAACTTTCCTCTGCTCCGCGCGTTACACACCATCCGAAATGGCGATCGGACCGACGGCCCTGTAGTCTATCCAAGAAATTGGAGGTTTGAGCAATGTGCGACTATAGTCTTCATCATGTTGCGTCTGTTCCGGCAAAGATCGGCGACAGATTAGTGTCGACAAGATTCGGGGCGACTTCAACGCGCGGCTTCTGCGCCATTGGCGCTCCGCATGTGGCGGTTTGCGTTCAACCTGGAACCGAGCTCGCTTTCGACAATGAGGTCCTGACCTCTTACGATTTTTCCTTCCTGCGCCGGTTCTGGCGGCGGAAATCGCGAGGCAAGGTGGCGCAGTTCCGGCAAGTGAACATGCACCGGCCGAACGTTCATCACGACGCCTTGGAGTTTCCGGACGGCGAAATCGTCATGCTGACCTCGCTGCGACCCGGACAGCATGCGCGGGTGCTTCAGGTTCCGGCCAAGCGGCCGGATTCGACCGGCGCTCCTTCGGAAGAGCAAGGCGTTTTCGAGCTCCATCGCCGCCTCCAGCCGGATCGCGTTTGAACGGAAGAAGGCATTCCCCGCCGCTTGGCTGCAGGGCCGACGAGCCGCGCCTGCGAGCTTCGGCGTAGAGCGGCGGGTGGTGGAATGCGCCGATAGGTCGGCGGCCGCTCGCCGAAAGGGCTGCCGGACGTCAAGCGCGGCGCAAAACCGAGTCAAATACGGCGCGCCGCGGCGCCGCAAGCCAATTCCGCATGGCCGCCTCATCGGGAAATCGGCCGCCGGCCGGGAGGGGCCGCCCTTCCCCTTCGACAATTAGGACATCCTCGCGGAACGGCCAGGGCGAAAGGACAAACTCGAAGGGGCGGCCGGACCGCTCCGCCAGCCGGAACCTGACCGTCTCGCCGTCGCGACCGGGCGCCTCCAAATCGAGAGGCGGTTTCAGGTCGCCGCAAAGCGCCAGCGACACGGCGTCGGCGAAGGCGAGCAGCGCCGTCTCCTTGTTCAGCGCCTCATCACTCAGCCCAAGCTTGCCCGCCCAAATCCCTTCAAAGGCCGCCTGACCGGCCAGATAGTTGTCCACCGCAGCCGCGTCCGCTTCGTCGCCGCGACGAGCGTAGCGCCGGTAGATCAGGCCGCCATGGCGCGAGACGAGCAGCGCCACGTGGCCCCCCCACGCGGCGAGCGCACGCTCGACGCCCTGCGCCCACATCGGAGCATGAACGGCCGGGGCGACTTCGCGGAACAGATGCGGGCGGCCGGTCTGCGGGTTGAAAGTGGGGATCGCTTCCCAGTCCAGCCAGCCGATATCGTGCAACTCGGTTGCGAAAAGGAGCGGCTCGCCCAGATTCTCGCTCCAGGCGCGAAGGATTTGCCCGGCGATCCAGGCATGGGCGAGTTGGCTGATGGCGAGGACCTCGGAACCGTCGTCGCGAAACAGCATGCGGCGCCTCTTTCCTGACGAGAGCATTTCCGGCTTGGCGCCGGAAAAGCGCACCCTGCCGGGGCGCCGACGAAAGCTATACCGCTTTGCCGAAGCGCAGGCTGCCTGTCACGACGTCAAACTTCCAGGCCGCCTTGAGCGATCGCCGGCACGTATTGGATGATCGGCTGCGCCAGCTCTTTCAGGTGCGAACCGTCGATGACGCCCAACACTTCGACCTTCATGATTTCGACCAAGCCGGCTGGCGTGATCACGTCGCCCGCCATTGTCTCCGGCGCGAAGACAAGCGTCTCGACGCTGCAGGCGTCCTTGCCGTAGCGGCGGTTCACGCGATTGAGGGCCGCTTTCGCCTGCTCGTCCGATTTGCCGCCGACGAACGACTTGACCTCCTGCGCCGAGTCGCAGGCGACGGTATGTCCCATCAGGACCTTGTCCGCAGCTCGCGCGGGAAGGACGCCGAATCCGGCGAGGGCGAGAAGCGTCGCGCCGAGGGCGAACGACATCTTTTTCATAGCTGCAAATCCTTTGAAAATGAGGGCTGTTTTCATAAAAACGGCCGGGATTCGAGCCGGTTCCGGCGCGCCATCACAAGGGCGAGAGCGCGGCGCGCCTTCGGCGCAAGAGAACTGGTTGGAGTAACGGCGCTTGGCTTTCAGCTTGGGCCATGCACTTGACCCCGCGTCGCAACGCCCACACGGTGACGGCGAAAGGCAGGTCGGCCCCATGCGTACGATTACCGCCTACGGAATAGCCGTCATTATCGTTCTCGCGATCGTCAACGGAATAGCCTGGTTGGCGGCGAGTCCTCGATTGCACGGCTTGAACGTGTTTTCTGCAGGGTTCGTCCTGGGTATGCTCGGCATGTATATTGCGGCTTGGCTCTATGGGTACCGCCGGGCGATCGGTCGCTGATTTGAAAGCTGGACTGACCCGCGCCGGCTCGCGGCGCCGAAGCAGTACACGCTCTCTCTTTAGCCCTATTGCCGCAAAATCAGTCGGCCGGATTTCTGCTCGACGGATGAGAGCCGTTTCAGGAAGCTCATACCGAGCAGATCGACATGGCCCGCCTTGCGCTCGAACACCACACCCTGCACGGCGGGGACATAGATGTCGCCGATGCTGACCGCGGAGAGGACGACCGGCGCGGCGCGCGCGACGCCATTGGCGGTGCGCACCAGGGCCGTATAGCTGGCGTCGCTTAGCGGCAAGCCGAGCCGCTGCGCCGTATCGGCGGAAAGCGCCACCGTGGTCGCGCCGGTATCGACCAGCATATGGACGATGACGCCGTTGACGGCGACCTCGGTCGAATATTGGCCGCCGGCATCGGCGTCGATTTCGACCCGGCGGTCGTCATTGTCCCGGCTTTCGGCCGCTGGCGCCGGAGGCGGCGCGGGCGCCGCGACCGGGAGCGGCTGCGGCGCGCTCGTCCTTTCGCTCATCGCCTGCAGGAGCGCCGGAAAGACCGTCGGCGCGTAAGCGGCGAGCAAGCAGGCAAGGATGGCGACGAGAAGGGATGAACGCAACATGGGCGGCCGCGCGGTCCCCGTGCGACGACGGAGACGGCGACATTACAGCGGCGCCCGCGAATAAGGCGTTAACGGAAGGCGGCGAATTTCACCAACGTTTCGTAAGAAGGCGTCAAGCCGTCTTGGCGATAAAGGCGGAAAGCGCCGCCGCGACGGCGCGGCCGAGCGCGACCTGCGCGTCCGCGTCGAGATGAATCCCGTCGATCGGGCTCGAACGGATGATCTCGCCGGCGTCGAGGAATCCCGCTCCGCGCCGCCGCGCGATGTCCCGCAACAGCGGCGCGAGCTGGCGCGACTTCCGATCGGCGTCTTGAAACATCGTCGCGAGCGGGCCGACGACCGCGATCGGCGGCGGGCAAATGACGAAAATCCGCTTCTCCTTGCCGCCAAAGACATCGAGATGCGAAATTTCGACCATCAGCCGCTCGATCCCTTGCGCGATCTCCTCGGCTTCGAGGCAGAAGCGCCGCTTGAAATCGTTCGTCCCAAGCATGAGGAGAACGACATCGAGCGGCCGATGGCTCTCGAGACAAGGCCTCAGATAGGCGAGGCCCGACAAGTGGCCGCCCTCGACCGGATCGTCATGCACGGTGGTGCGTCCCGGCAGGCCTTCGCCGATCGCCCGCCAATCCGCGCCGAGCGCGTTCTGCATGACGTTTGGCCAGCGCCGCGACTCTTCGTGCCGCGCATCGTCGCTCAACGAGCCCATCGGGACGCAGCCCCAGGTGTTCGAATCGCCATAGCACAAAGCGGTTTTCATCCCTTCCCTCTTGGTTCGGCGGGAATCGGCTGAGCGCAGCAGCGCCTGGGGCCTTCGCCCCCTTCGCCTCTCCGCTCTATTTCGCCAGCGCCTCGATTTCCGCCGCGTATGGCATGCTCGGCTGCGCGCCTGGCTTGGTGCAAGCGAGGCTCCCGGCGGCGAGGCCGCGCTTCATCGCGGCTTCGAAGGATAGGCCGCGTTCGAGCGCGGCGGCGAAGGCGCCGACAAACGTATCGCCGGCGCCGGTCGTATCGACGACTTTCACCGGCGGCGCCGGGGCGGCGAAGCGCGCGCCCTTTGCATAGCCGACGGCGCCTGCCGGGCCGAGCGTCACGATCGCGGCAAGGCCGAGCGTCCGGTCGAGAAAGGCGGCGACCTCTTCCGGCTCGCGCGTCGCAAGGTTCAACGCTTCCCCGAGCGTCAGCGCCTCGTGCTCATTGACGATCAACGTATCGAGCGCCCGCAACAGTCGGTCGCTCGGCGGCCCGGCCGGCGCGAGATTCAAGATCGCCCGCGCGCCTTTGCTTTTGGCGTGAAGCGCGGCGGCCTCCACTTCCGCCGGCGGCGTCTCGCGTTGCAAGACGAGAATGTCGCCGGCGCCGAGCGCAAGCTTTTCGAGCTGCGCCGCCCGCGCCAGCCGGTTGGCGCCGGAGGCGACGACGATCGCGTTTTCGCCATTCGCATCGACCGCAATGAAAGCGGCGCCGGTCGGCGCGGCGACGGTTTCGGTCGCCGAAAGATCGACGCCGTCCGCCGTCAACAGCGCCAACGCCTCCCCGGCGAAAGCGTCCTTGCCGACGGCGCCGACCATCGCGACTGCAGCGCCGGCGCGGCGCGCCGCCAAAGCCTGATTGGCGCCCTTGCCGCCGGGGCTCGTCGCATAATCGCCGCCCAGCGTCGTCTCGCCCGGCCCTGGGATGCGCTCGACCCGCGTGATGAGGTCGAGATTGATCGAGCCGAAGACGACAATCATGCTGTCAGCCCCAATTCATAGCCAGCCGCCATCGGCGACATATTGCTGATTGGTCATAGCGGCGGCTTCGTCGGAAGCGAAGAATAAAACCACCCGCGCCATATCGTCGGGGACCAGCTTGCGCTTGACGCATTGGCCATTCATCAACTCGGCCTCGCCTTCCGGCGTCAGCCACAGCGTCATCTGGCGCTCGGTCATGATCCAGCCCGGCGCGATCGCCAGGCATCTTACATTGTGCGGGCCATAGTCGCGGGCGATCGAGCGGGTCAAGCCGAGAACGGCCGATTTGGACGCCGTATAGACCGGCATGCCGCCGCGGCCGAGCATCCAGGAGGTCGAGCCGAAATTGACGATGACCCCTTTCTTCTTCTCGACCATGTCCGGCAGCACGGCCTGCGCCATGAAGAATTGATGTTTGAGATTGACGGCGATGCGATCGTCGAAATATTCGGGCGTCACCGTCTCCATGGCATGGCGCTCGTCATGGGCGGCATTGTTGATAAGAATGTCGATCGGCCCGAAGCGCTTGCGGATCGCCGCGACGGCGCCGCGCAGCGCCTCGATATCCTTCAGATCGGCTTTTTCGAAATGGACCTCGCGGCCGGCCCCGCTCAATCGCTCGACCAAAGCTTTGGATGGCGCCTCGGCAATATCGATGAAAGCGGTTTTGGCCCCCTGCTCCACGAAGCGGCGCGTGATCGCCGCGCCGATGCCGCCGCCGCCGCCGGTGATCAGCACGACCTTGCCTTTGAGGCTCGGATAGGTCGCGATTGGCGCGTCTTCAATGGCGTTGGACATTGATGGAATGACCCCTGACGATGAATAATCGGTTGAGCGACGTAATCTGAGCGCGACGTCAGGAAACCCCTCTCCCGGCAACGCGGGGAGAGGGTCGCTGACGCCGCATCTCTATTGTCAGGCGCCGTGCAGGCTGAATCAAATATAGCGGTTCAGCAGATTCTCGAAGAATTCCTGCTTGCCCGACCGCGGCTTGGGCGAAATCTTCTTCTCGGCGACGCGCTTGGCGATGTCTTCAAGCGAGCGCTGGCCGTCAAGCATGGCTTTGGCCTCCGGCTCGCTCCAGCCGGCATAGCGCTGAGCGAGCGCGGCGTCGTATTTGCCGTCCTCGATCAGCTTCGCCGCCGCGATCAGCGCCTGGGCGCAAATATCCAAGCCGCCGATGTGAGCGATGAGCAAATCCTCGGGGTCGATCGATTGACGGCGCAGCTTGGCGTCGAAATTGAGTCCGCCCGGCGCGACGCCGCCGCCTTTGAGAATGTGATAGAAGGCAGGGACCAGCTCGGCCGCATTGTTCGGGAATTGGTCGGTGTCCCAGCCCGACTGATAGTCGTTGCGGTTCAAATCCAGCGAACCGAAAATATCGAGCGCGACAGCCATCGCGACTTCATGCTCGAAAGTATGGCCGGCGAGAATCGCATGGCCGACCTCGATATTGACCTTAACCTCTTTCTCGAGCCCGAATCTCTGCAAGAAGCCGAACACGGTCGCGACGTCGTAATCGTATTGATGCTTGGTCGGCTCTTGCGGCTTGGGCTCGACGAGGATCACGCCCTTGAAGCCGATTTTGTGCTTGTAATCGACGACCAGCGAGAGGAACCGGCCGAGTTGCTCCTGCTCGCGCTTGAGATCGGTGTTGAGCAGCGTCTCATAGCCCTCGCGGCCGCCCCAAAGCACGTAATTGGCGCCGTCGAGACGGTGCGTGGCGTCGAGCACGTTCTTCACCTGCGCCGCCGCATAGGCGAAAACGTCGGGATCGGGATTGGTCGCCGCGCCGGCCATATAGCGGGCATGGCTGAAGAGATTGGCGGTGCCCCAAAGCAGCTTCACGCCCGAGGCCTTCATCTTGGCCGCGAAATAGTCCGTGATCTCCGCGAGGTTGCGGCCGAATTCGGCGAGGCTCTCGCCTTCCGGGACCACGTCGCGATCATGAAAGGTGAAGAATGGCGCGCCGAGCAGCGAGAACATTTCGAAGGCGACATCGGCTTTGAGCTTCGCCGCCTGCATCGTCTCACCGAACCACGGCCGCTCGAAAGTCGGCCCGCCGAACATGTCGACGCCGGTCCAAGCGAAATTGTGCCAATAGCAGACCGCCGGCCGCAAATGCTCGGCGAGCGTCTTGCCGAAAATTTTCCGGCCGGCCTCGTAATGGCGAAAGGCGAGCGGATTGTCGCTCTGCGGCCCCTCGTAGCGGATCGGCGCGATATTGCCGAAGAAATCCGTCATAGTTTCCCCCATTCGTGCTCTCACGAGCGCCGGTGTCGCGCTCGACTTATCAACAACTATTTCGCAAAAAAGAGCGACGCCCGCTTCGCGGCGGCGCGCTTTCGGGCGGCGGAAGAGCGATCGCGGCGCGGTCCCAATCCCTGGCGCCCTCGATCAATTTATTTCGGATTCCGTATTTTGTTTCGCGAGACGGAAGCCTGTCAATAGCGCCTCGCGACCGATCGCCGGCGAAACGAAAAACCCCGCGGAGCGGGCCGCGGGGCGATGGCTGCGCGAGCTTCGCCGCGCCGGCCTACATCCGGTTCAGATCGTCGGTCGGATGATGCGCCAGGCGGCGCGCCAACAGGTGCAGCGACGCGGCGTCAATGTGATCAAGGGCTTGTCCGAGCGTCACATCGCCTGGCGTGCCGGGCGCGAAGCCTTCCCCGTAGGATTGGCGCAGAATGTAGATCGGCGTCGCGCCGAACCTTCTGCGAATCTCGTCGTTCTCTTCCAAATTGGCCGCGTGCAAGGCGCCGACATTGGGCGCGTTGGCGCGGTGATGATGCGTGTGCATGTTGATCCTCCCGCTTATGGCGACGCCCGCCGCGCTACGCTGCGGTCGGGCGCTGGAGGCTTTGGCTCCAGCCGAAAGCGATTTCCTAAAAGGTAACAACGCACATGACGCGCTGCGTGTTCCGACGCGTCGGCTTGCGTAACGCCCCACCCACTCGCGCTCTCGCCGCTCATGCGACGAGATGGCGCCAATGCGGCTATTTTAAGGGGTCGCCGGCGTCAAAGCGCCTGCACGGAACCGGCGCGTGAAATCCATCAAAGCCGCCAATCCCATTTCGGCGTCTTCGGTTGTGATCGACTCTGCCGGGTTGTGACTGATCCCGCCTTTGCAGCGCACGAACAGCATTCCGGCCGGGCAGAGCTGGCCCATGATCATTGTGTCGTGCCCCGCCCCGGACGGAAGCAGCCGCGCCGGCCGTCCTGACGTACGTTCGACGCTTTCCTTCAGCCCCGCGACAATCGCCGGATGGCAGGCATAGGCGTCCGCTTCGTGCGTCTGCGCCAGCGAGAGTTCAACCTTCCGCGCCGCCGCGATCGCATTGAGCCGTTCGGAGAGGTCGGCGACCGCGCGCCGGCGCGCCTCGTCGCGCGGCGCCCGGATGTCGATGGTGAAGCGCGCCTCGGCCGGAATGACATTGACCGCGCCGGGCGCGACGTCGAGCCGTCCGACCGTGGCGACAAGCTCGCTCTCGTTCCGCGCGCGCTGCTCGATGGCGAGCATCATCTCGGCCGTCGCGGCGAGCGCGTCGCGACGCAACGCCATCGGCACGGCGCCGGCATGGCCGGCCTCGCCTTTCACGACCGCCTGGAGCCGCGTCGCGCCATTGATCGCGGTGACCACGCCGACTGCGAGATTTTCGCTTTCGAGGACCGGCCCCTGCTCGATATGCAA
>DATGLU010000092.1:0-2329 GCA_035294045.1 Roseiarcus sp.
CGCCCGCGTTACAACATCGCGCCCACGACTGAGATCGATGTCGTGATCCTGGTGGATAAGGGCCGCGAGCTCGTCAGGATGCGCTGGGGCATGGTCCCGTATTGGTGGAAGAAGTCGCTGAAGGAAATGCCGGCGACATTCAACGCCCGCGCGGACGGCGTCGCCGACAAGCCGATGTTCCGCGACAGCTTCCGCCGGCGGCGCCGGTGCATCATCCCCGCCAGCGGTTTTTACGAGTGGACCGGGCCGAAGACCGATCGCCAGCCCTGGTATTTCACGTCGCCGAGCGGCGAGCCCCTGGCCTTCGCCGGCCTGTGGGACACGTGGCGCGATCCCGAATCGGGCGACGCCGTCAAGTCATGCACGATCGTCGTCACGGAGGCGAACTTGTTCATGAAGGACTATCACGACCGAATGCCTGTCGTGCTCGCCGAGAAGGATTTCGCCTCGTGGCTGGCCGGCGAGGCTGGCGTTGAGGTGCTTCGCCCTGCGCCCGAAGACGTGCTGCAAGCATGGCAGGTCTCGAAACGCGTTAACAAGGCGCCGAAGCTTGACGAGCCTGACGACGACGCGACGCTGATCGAGCCGATAGAAAACCGCCTCTTGTAGTCTCGCCCCGCGGCGCGCAACCATTCGGACATGAGCGACCTCTCTGACGATACCGCCATCGTGTTTCCCGTCGTTGGATGGGAGGCCCTGACAGCCAATGAGCCGATTTGCCTCGTGCGTATTGGCTACGTCCGCGACGCGAAGGAGGGCGAGGCGGTGCGGGCCGGGCATGAGCCCCCAATCATCCCGCTCGGCTTTACGGCGAAGCAGTGCCGGGACCTCGCGCTCGACCTTCTGAAGGCGGCAAACGCGATCCAGGGCATGAAGTCGGGTAAGGCGCATTAAAAAGCCGGCCCCGCCGCGGCTGGAAAGGGAAGCGGCGAAGCCGGCCGGGCGACGACGAACCTACAGAGAGGCCGTCTTCACCCGGCGCTCACAATGCGCGGCGTACCAGCATTGTTCCCCGAAGGGTCTCGTGGAGTCTACGTCGCGGCGTCGAATCCGTATTGTTGCCGCAGATAAGAGACGGCGCGCTCTCGCGCGTCCGGCCCGATGAAAATCGCTTGCTCGACGGCGCCGTCGCGATGGTAGGCCTCGACCGTCCACTCGGTCGGCTCGCCGACGCGCTCGCCGAAGTAGATCAACTCGTAAGGACCGCCCTCCGGCGTGAAGCGGCGTTCGTCCATCACGGCGCCCGCCCTGCTCTTCGCCCTCCCGCGCCGAGCCGCGCCGCCCAGGACTGCTCGACCGCGCCCGCCTCTTCGTCGCTCAGCAGCTCGAGATTATCGGCCGGCGCGGCGCTGTCGATCATGTGCGGCCCTTCGCTCAGGGCCTTGCCGTCGGGGTCTATGACGGTCTCGTCGGAGAACGTCTCGCCCGACATCCACTCCTCCTCGCCGGGATGGCGGCGGCGCACGCGGATGATCATCTCGGGGCCGCGCCCTTTGACCCGGAAGAGCCGGCCGACGGCTGGATCGTTGTTGCGCATGTGTGTAACCTCGCGCCCGGCCGGGCGTTCCCGGACCGCTTTCTCAATCCACTCACTCGGAAGCGAAACCCGACCTTTGAATGGTGTTTCGGCTAAGCGGCGACGACGTGGGTTTCGGGTTATTGGCTCCCGATCGATCCTCCGCCCGCCAGCTCGCTAATTGCAGACACAACAGCATCGGTCGCACTCTGATGAACCATGTGGCCGATTCCAGGGACGCGGTGAAACTTGCTGTGGGGAATGTCGCGGTGCAGTCTTGCCGATTGCGCATCGATGTCGACCAATCGGTCTTCTTCACCAGCGATGATGACGACAGGCACCTGCAGATTTGGGTATTGATCGCGGAAGTGAAATGCGTCTGGAATCATTAGCGCCGACTCCGCAGCCGACGCGCCAATCTGAGAAGCACGAAACGCCATCTCTTTCGGAAAGCCCTCAAACTTCTTCGGAACGGGCCGGGGACCAAACATTTTGGCCATCAAAAGCGGCCACATCAGTCGGGCTATAAGGGGTGACAAGGTCAACCTGAAGACGTGTCCCACCAGAGGCGTCGCGGGAAGGGATAACAAAACCACGTCAGGACGAAATGTCGGATAATAATATCCCGAGACGAGGACCAGTCCTCGTACCAACCCCGGATTTTTGAGCGCCAGCGCGACTGCGACAGAGGCGCCCCACGAGTGTCCTAGGACAATTGCATGTGAGACGCCGAGCCGATGGAGAGCGCTCTTTATTAGCTCAGCCTGTGCTGCGGGCGTCCAGACAACTTCACGCGGCCGATCGGTATGGCCG
>DATGLU010000093.1:0-3903 GCA_035294045.1 Roseiarcus sp.
AGGGCGGCGACGTCCTGCTCTGGCAGCATCTCTTCTGGTTCTTCGGCCACCCGGAAGTCTACATCATTTTCATCCCGGCGATCGGCATGGTCTCGACCATTGTCGCGACCTTCTGCCGGCGGCCGGTCTTCGGCTATCTGCCGCTGGTCCTCGCTTTGATCGGCACCGGCATTCTCGCTTTCGGCCTATGGGTGCATCATATGTTCGTCACCGGCCTGCCGCGGCTCGGCGAGAGCTTCTTCACCGCGTCGAGCATGGCGATCGCCGTGCCGAGCGGGGTTCAGATTTTCTGCTGGATCGCGACGCTGTGGGACAGCCGGCCGGTTTTGAAGACGCCGATGCTCTTCGTCATCGCCTTTATCGTGACTTTCGTCATCGGCGGCCTGACCGGCGTGATGGTCGCCTCCGTCCCCTTGGACACGCAGGTCCATGACACCTATTTCGTCGTCGCGCACTTCCATTACGTGCTGATCGGCGGCGCGGTTTTCCCCCTGCTCGGCGCGATCTATTATTGGTTCCCGAAAATCACCGGCCGAATGATGAGCGAGCGGCGCGGCCGCTGGGTGGCCGGACTGGTCTTTATCGGCTTCAATCTCGCCTTCTTCCCGATGCACATTCTCGGCCTCGAAGGCATGCCGCGTCGCGTCTACACGTACCAAGCTGACATGGGTTGGGGCGGGCTCAACCTCTTCTCCAGCCTCTCCGCCCTCGTCCTTGTGGCTGGCTTTGCGCTGTTCTTCTTCGACGCGATCTGGAGCGCGCGGAAAGGCGCGCCGGCCGGCGCCGACCCATGGCTTGCGCCGACGCTCGAATGGGCGACGGCGTCGCCGCCGCCGAACTACAATTTCGCCCGCATTCCGGTCGTATCGAGCGCCTATCCGCTCTGGGACGGCGACGAGCTTTGCGTCGCCGGCGGCTTGCGCGTCGACCGGCGCGAACTCGTCGTCTGCAGTGTCGCCGACGCGCGCCCCGAGGCGCGGGAAGCCTCGCCGCGCAACTCGATCTGGCCGCTCCTGACCGCGCTCGCCACCAGCGCGATGCTGATCATGTCGGTCTTCACGCCTTGGGCCGTGGTCTGGGGCGCGATCCCGATCGCCATCGCCTTGATCGGCTGGTTCTGGCCGAAAGCCACGCCGGAGGACGAATCGTGAGAGAGCGCGCCGTCCTCGACCTTTCGCGCCTGCCGATGCACGGAATGAACAGCGCGAGCCTCACCTGGTGGGGGACGCTCGGCTTCATGCTGCTCGAAGGGACAGGATTCGCCCTCGGCGTCGGCATGTACCTCTATCTGAAGAGCATCGCGCCGGAATGGCCGCTCAGCGCCAAGCCTCCCGATCTCGGGCCCGGAACGGCGGTGACCGTTCTTCTCTTTTTGAGCGCCGTTCCGAATTATTTCATTCCGCGCTGGGCCGACAACGAGGACATGACCAAGGTGCGGATCGCTCTCGTCGTGATGTGCCTCTTCGGCGTCGCGCCATTAATTCTGCGCTGGTTCGAGTTCGGCGCGCTGAACATAAGCTGGGACAGCAACGCTTACGGTTCGATCATCTGGACGCTGCTCGGCCTGCATACGACCCATCTGATCACCGATCTCGGCGATACGATCGTCCTCGCCGCGCTGATGTTCACGCGGCACGGGGCCAACCGCCGGCGCTTCGGCGACGCGCAGGACAACGCGCTCTATTGGAACTTCGTCGTTCTGACCTGGGTTCCGATCTATATCTGCATCTATTGGATCCCCCGGCTATGAATGCGGCGCGATGGAAGGCGAGCCTGGCGCCTTGCGCGGGCCTGGCGGTCGCGCCGGCTCTGTGGGCGCTCAACACCCAACTCGGCGAAATCCTGCCCTATGCGGAGTGCCGATCCGGCGCCAAGCTTGACGCGATGGCTTCGCTTCCCGCTTTTCTGTTGGCGCTGGCGGCGGGCTTCGTCTCCTGGCGTTTCGCCGGATGGCGCGAGAACGAGGCGTCAAAGGCCGGCGCGGCCTATCCGGCCACCGTCTCGTTCATCGGCCAGCTCGGCGCTCTGGCCGCCGCGCTGTTCGCTTTCGCTTTGCTGCTGCAGAGCTTCGCCGCCCTGGTCATCAGCGGATGCGCGCGCTGAGCCGCCTTGCGCTTCCCGCTCTCGCGGCGATTGTGTCCCTCGCCGCGGCCTGGCCGCGCGAGCCGGCCGCCGGCGGCTGGGGCTTGAGCACGCTCTGCGCGGCGGCCCAGGAAAGCGCGCCGACCTGGACGTTCAGCGCCTGGATCGTCGATCCGCTGCTCCTCTCCGCGGCGCTCTATGCGAGCGGCGTCGCCGACCTTTGGCGGCGCGCCGGGATCGGGCGCGGCGTTGCGTTGTGGCGCGTCGGCCTCTATGGCGCGGCCTGGCTGAGCCTCGCGGCGGCGCTCGTCTCGCCGCTGCACTGGCTCGGCGATCGGCTTTTCGCCGCCCATATGATCGAGCATGAAATCGTCATGGCGGTCGCCGCGCCGCTCTTCGTTCTTGCCGCGCCGGGCGGCGCGATGCTTCGGCCGCTGCCCAGGCGACTGCGCCGCTGGCTGAACCTGCCGCGGCTTCGCTTGCTATGGGCGTGGCTGACGCGCCCGATGATCGCGACGATCAGCCATGGCGTGGCGATCTGGCTGTGGCACGCCCCGGCGCTTTTCGACGCCGCATTGGAGAATGCGGCGCTGCATCGGCTCCAGCATGTCAGCTTTTTCGTCACCGCCCTGTTCTTCTGGCGGGCGATGCTCCGCCGAAGCGATCGCGGCGTAGCCTGCTTCCATGTCTTCGCGACCATGGTCCATACGAGCCTGCTCGGCGCGCTGATCGCCTTGGCGCCGCATGTCCTCTATCGCGCCCAGACCGCGCAATCGGCGGCTTGGGGCTTCACGCCGCTTGAGGATCAGCAATTGGCCGGCTTGATCATGTGGGCCCCGGCCGGCGCGCTCTATGCCGGCGCGGCGCTCGCTCTCGCCGCGCTTTGGATCAAGCGGTCGAGCAAGGAGACCTGGACGACGCGCGATGCGCTGGAGAAAGCTTAAATCGTTTCTGCTCGGCGTTTTCGTCGGCGGCGCGGCGCTGTTCGCCTTCGTGTCGCGTGCCGATGGCGCGCGCCGTACGACAGCGCCGCCGCGCGATGTCGATCCGGCGGGCGAATCGCCTCCCAAAAGTACGAGAGCCGCCGAGACGCCGCTCGTCGCTCTCGTCGCGATCGGAGTGTTCTTCGTCTCGCTGGCCGCGCTCTTCGCCTACCGGGCGGTCAGGGCCGAGATGCAAACAGACGCCGTTGCGAAAGCTTTGACCCCTGGCGACGAAGCGCGCGCCCCGGCCTTGATGATCCGCTATGGCTGCGCCGGCTGCCACACGATCGCCGGCGTTCCGGGCGCGGACGGGAAAGTCGGCCCGGCGCTGAGCGGACTGGTCCATCGCGTCTATATTGGCGGCGCGGCGCCGAACACGCCGAACAATCTCGTGCGCTGGCTTCTCGATCCGCAGCAATTCGCGCCGCATTCCGCCATGCCGCCGCCCGGCCTGACGCCGCAAGAGGCGCGCGACATCGCCGCGTACCTTTACGCGCATTGAGAAGCTTTTAAGGCTTCGGCGTCGGACGCGGCGGCAACGACTTGATGTAGACGGCGATGGCGTCCCGATCCGCTTGCGGCAAGAGGGCGGTGCTGGCGACGACGCCCGCCATGGATGAGCCGACAGAGCGCAGGTCCGGCGTATGGCCGGTCGTCAAGGTCGTGGCGATATCGGCGGCCGACCATGCGCCGATCGCCGCCGGCGTGATGTTCGGCACGAAGCCCACGCCCTCCGGGTCCGGGCCGCCGGCGAATTTCGTTTCCGGACGAATGGCGCTGAACAGGTTCCGCGACGAATGGCATTCCGCGCAATGGGCGAGCGATTCGACGAGATAGC
>DATGLU010000094.1:0-3564 GCA_035294045.1 Roseiarcus sp.
CTATGTCGTGCCCGGCAATGACGACGCCAGCCGGGCGATCACGCTGTATTGCGATCTGGTCGCCAAAGCCGTGATCGACGGGATTTCCCGCGCTCAGGGCGAGCGTGGGGACATCGGCGCTCAGGCCGAGCCGATCGTCGCCGAGGACCTGCCGCCGGAAACCGACCGTCTGGGCTTTCAGCCGCTGTCCGGACCGCGCGGAGTGGCCGATGATCTCAAGAAGTTTCCCGGCGTTTCGCCCGCGATCGAGAAGCAGCTCAACGACCTTGGCATCTTCCACGTCTGGCAGATCGCCGAACTCTCTCCTGCCGCCGCGCGTAACATCGGCGAGGAAGTCGGGCTTCCCGGTCGCGTCGAAGGCTGGATTGCCCGCGCCAAGGAGCAGATGGCGACGGAGACCGAGTAGGCTGTCGATTTAAGCCGGTGGGCGTTCTGCGCGTGGAGCGTGAACGGTCGGGCCGGGTGATGATCTGCTAAGGGGAAGGGGATGATCGGGCGGCGTGCGGACCCAGTTCGTCGCCGTCTCCGGAACGGCGAAGCCGCCGCAAAGGATCGAGTGAAATGGCGAATGTCAGCGCTAGCATGGTGAAAGAGCTCCGCGATAAGACCGGAGCCGGCATGATGGATTGCAAGGCGGCGCTCGGCGAGACCGGTGGCGACCTCGAGGCTGCGGTCGATTGGCTGCGCAAGAAGGGATTGGCGAAAGCCGCAAAGAAGGCCGGGCGGATCGCTGCCGACGGTCTGATCGGCGTGGCGGTCCGGGCCAAGACGGCGATCGTCGTCGAAGTCAATTCCGAAACCGATTTCGTGGCGCGCAACGACCTGTTCCAGGGCTTGGTAAAGATGATCGCCGACGTGGCGCTCGATGCCGGCGCGGACGTGGATAAAATTCTCGCCGCGCGCGTGGGCGACGGCACCGTCGCCGACGCAATCAAGGAAACCATCGCCAAGGTCGGGGAGAACATGACGCTGCGGCGCGCCGCCGCCTTGTCAGTGGGCAAGGGTGTTCTCGCCAGCTACGTGCATAACTCGGTCGCCGACGGCCTGGGCAAGATCGGCGTGATCGTCGCGCTCGAATCCGACGGCGACGGCGAAGAACTCAAGGCCTTCGGCCGCATGGTGGCGATGCACGTGGCTTCGGCCAATCCGCAGGCGATCGACGCGTCAGGCCTCGACGCCGCGGTCGTCGAGCGCGAGAAGAATGTGCTCGCCGAAAAGTTCAAGGCTCAGGGCAAGCCGGCGAACGTCATCGACAAGATCGTCGAATCGGGCCTCAAGACCTTCTACAAGGACGTGTGCCTGCTCGATCAGCCGTTCATCTTCGACGACAAGAAGACCGTGGCGCAGGCGCTGAAGGAGACCGAGGGCCGGGCCCGCGCGCCGATCAAGATCGCCGGGTTCGTGCGCTATGCGCTTGGTGAAGGCATCGATCGTCCGGGCGGCGATTTCGGCGGCGAAGTTGCTGCGCTGGTCGGCGCACACTGAGCACATGCCGCACTCCTCCCGGGGTTCGGCGTGCGGTGTCCATGCGGGTCGAGCGGAGCGGGACCCGCCGAAAGTAGCGAGGGGCGATGGGTTTCGCTGCGCTCGACCCATCCGACAGGGGCAGACCGTCCTGCGATGGCAAAATCGATCTACCGGCGCGTGATCGTGAAGCTCTCCGGCGAATCCCTGAGCGGGCCGGAGAAATTCGGCATCCACAAGGAGACGATCGATGAATTCGCCGCCGATTTGGTCAGCGCCCATTCGCTCGGGGTCGGGCTCGGCGTTGTGGTCGGCGGCGGCAACATTCTGCGCGGCGCTCAGATATCGGAGGACGGGTTGTCGCGGCCGACGGCCGACGCCATGGGCATGCTGGCGACGGTCATGAACGGCCTCGTCCTGGAAGCGGCCATCGAGCGCGCCGGCGCCAGCGCCCGCACCATGTCGGCATTGGCCATGCCGCAAGTTTGCGAGACCTATGAGCGCCAGCGCGCGTTGCGGCATCTCGAGGACGGCCGCATCATCGTTTTCGCCGGCGGCACCGGCAATCCGTATTTCACCACGGACACGACCGCCGTCCTGCGCGCCGCCGAAATGGGCTGCGAGGCCGTGCTCAAGGCGACCGACGTGGACGGGGTTTATACCGCCGATCCGAAGCGGGATCCCAAGGCCACCCGCTACGAACGCCTCGATCACCAGGAGGCGCTCGACCGCAACTTGAAGATCATGGATGCGACGGCGTTCGCGCTTGCCCGGGAGAACCGTATGCCTATCATAGTTTTCTCGATCCGCGAGCATGGCGCGATCGAGACTGTCTTGCGCGGAAAAGGCCATTTCACCACGGTCGGCTGAAAATTTCCCGGAGCCGACGAATGCGGGTGTTGGATCGCGGGGGTCGCCATGGCATCGACGACATTCGACATCAATGACCTCAAGCGCCGCATGCAGGGAGCGATCGCTTCGCTCAAGCAGGAACTCGCCGGCCTGCGCACCGGGCGCGCGTCGCCGGGGCTGCTCGAGCACATCCAGGTCGAAGCCTATGGCGGCCACATGCCCCTTAATCAGTTGGCCACGATCAGCGTGCCCGAACCGCGGCTGCTGCATGTGCAGGTCTGGGATCGGTCGATGATCCATCCGATCGAGAAGGCGATTTCCGCCGCCAATCTCGGGTTGACTCCTTCGAGCGAGGGACAGGTTCTAAAGCTGAGAATTCCCGAGCTCAACGAGGAGCGGCGTCGGGAGATCGTCAAGGTCGCCCATAAGTATGCGGAGGCGGCGCGCGTGGCCGTCCGCCACGTCCGCCGCGATGGTCTCGAAGTGCTCAAGAAGCTTGAGAAGGATCATAAGATCAGCGAGGACGAGCACAATCGCCAGGCCGCTGAGGTGCAGAAGGCGACCGACGCGACGATCGCCGAGGTCGACAAGCTCCTCGCCGGCAAGGAAAAGGAGATCATGACGGTTTGAGCGACGTGGCAAGATCGGGGCAACAGATGCGGCGACCGCTTCCGAGCGGCCGCGACTGTTTCGACATGCCGCGACACGTCGCCATCATCATGGACGGCAACGGGCGCTGGGCGGCCGCCCATGGCTTGCCGCGGATCGAAGGCCATCGGCGCGGGGTCGAGGCTTTGCGCCGTACGGTGCGCGCGGCGGCGGAGCTGGGCATTTCCGTGCTCACCATTTTCTCCTTCAGCTCGGAGAACTGGACGCGGCCGCCCTCCGAGATCAATGACCTGATGGGCCTGCTGCGCCGCTTCGTCCGCAACGACCTGGCCGAGTTGCACAAGAGCAATGTGCGCGTCCGCATCATCGGCGAACGTGCAAAGCTCGATCGCGACATTCGCGCGCTGTTGCAGGAGGCCGAGGACCTGACGCGCGACAACGACGGTTTGACGCTGGTCGTCGCCTTCAATTACGGCGGCCGTCAGGAGATCGCGCACGCCGCGCGGCGGCTCGCCATCGAGGTGGCGGCCGGCCGACTTGCCGCCGACGACGTGTCGCCGGAGCGGCTCGGCACCTACATGCACGCTCCCGATATTCCCGATCCCGATGTCATCATCCGCACCAGCGGCGAGCAGCGGC
>DATGLU010000095.1:0-3848 GCA_035294045.1 Roseiarcus sp.
CGGCCGCTTCGAGCAGTGCGGCGGCGATTTCGAACCGCAGCGAGCGCTCCGCCGCCCCGCCGCCATTCGCCTCCAACATGTCGCACGCCATGCGATAGGCCGCGCCCATGATCCGCGTGTCGCGGTCGTCGAAGACGCCGACAAGAGAACGGGAATGAATCGTCATCGCGGAACTCCTTTCCCGCAAGTCGGGCGGGAGCGCGATTGGCCTCGGTTTCTCAAAAATCTCTCATGAACTCTTGGCTGCAACCAGTCACGTTCGCGAGATGCTGCGCTGCGGAACGCCTCGCCATCCCGCCGAAAGCAGGGCTCCAGCCCCGCCCAAGCTCCAAGCGGCAAATCAGGATGCGCATTTAAGGCGAGGGGGCGGAATATGTGCGGCATAGCGGCGGCGATCGGCTGGGACGACGCAGAGGCGACGGTGCGCCGTCTTCTGAAGGGCCTCGCCCATCGCGGCGACATCGACGATCCCGTCGTCAGTCCGTTGAATGGAATCGCGCTCGGCACGCGCCGCTTGCGCATTGTCGACGCCGAGCGCGCAATTCAGCCGCAGGCTTCGTTCGACGGCCGCATCCTGGTCTCCTTCAATGGTGAAATCTACAATCACGCCGAGTTGCGGCGCGAGCTCGAAGCCAAGGGCGTCGCGTTCCGCACCGCATCGGACACCGAGGTGATCGCCTCGGGCCTGCGCATCTGGGGGCCGCAGCTTCTCCAACGCCTCAACGGCATGTACGCTTTCGTGGCGCTTGACGCGACGAACGGCGAATTCCTCGCCGCGCGCGACCCGTTCGGCGTGAAGCCGCTCTATCTGATCCAGTCCGGCGCGCGCTATCTGTTTTCCTCGGAAATGCGCCCGCTCCTCGCCGCGACGCCGCAGGGCGACGCGCTGCTCTTGCCGCCGGGTCATCTCTTGACGCGCAACGCCGTGCTGAAATTCGCGGCCGCGCCCGGCGGCCCGGCGCGGCCGCGCATCGCGCACGACCCGAGAAAGCTCGACCGATTGCTGGCCGCGGCGGTTCATCGCCGCCTGCCGCCCGATCTTCCTTACGCGGTGATGTTCAGCGGCGGCATCGATTCGACATTGGTCGCCCATTATGCACGGCAAATTCGGCCGGACGCTCCCGGCTATTTCCTCGGCGAGGAAAGCGCGCCGGACTATCGCTACGCCGCGCTCTATGCCGAGGCGACGGGCTTCGATCTCAAGCGCGTCTCGTTCGCCTGGGACGGCGATGCGGACTCGCAGATCGGCAAAGTCGTCGCGGCGGCCGAGACGTTCGAGCCCAGCGTCGTGCGGGACGCGCTATGCACGTCTCTCATCTCTGAGCGCATCGCCCGCGACGGCTATCGCGTCGCCGTGTCCGGCGAGGGCGCGGACGAATTGTTCGCCGGCTACGCGCCGCTCGAACTGGCCTTCGCCGACAGCGACGAAGTCGGCGCGTTCGTCCGCGACCAGTGTCTCCTCGATATGCACCGCACCAATTTGCAGCGGCTCGACCGCTGCTCGATGCGCTTCGGCCTGGAGGCGCGCGAGCCTTTCCTCGATCCGGACGTCGTGACTTACGCGCTCAGCCTCGGCGCCGGCGACCTGATCGGCGAGGCGAACGGCGCGCCGCAAGGCAAGGCCCCCTTGCGCAGCCTGTGGGCCCTCCATCCCGGCGCGATTCCGGAAGCGATCCGCGACCGCCGCAAGTCGCCGCTCCATGTCGGCTCGGGCTTCGATCGCAGCCAAAAGAATTCGCCCTGGATCGACTTCGCCGAAGCGACGATTTCCGACGCCGATTTCGCCGAAGGCCGAAAGCGCTTCGCGCGCTTCGACCTGCGCAGCAAGGAGGAGCTGCTTTACCTGATGAAGCTCGCCGAGTGTTTCGACGTGTTTCGGGTCCCGCATTTGACCGCGCGGCCGCGCCTGCGGTTTCCGGCGGCCGAAAAGCAAGCCATGGTCAAGGAGCGGCTCAGCGATTTCCTGGTCGAGGCGTGAAAGCAGCCGTCATGGCGGGCAGCGAATTCCGAGTGGATTGCTTCCCTGCGCTCGCAATGACGATCGTCACAGGCCGGTCGCGAATCGCGCCATCACCACGATGATCGCGACTTGCATCGCGCCCTGGAAGGCGACCGCGTAGAAATAGCGGCTCATCATGGCGCTGATCTTGGCGCCGTCGGGATTGTCCTTGCGCAGCTCAAAGTAGACGCGCAGATTGGTCGGCAACAGGTAGCCGAGGCCCTGCGCCGTCAGGATGGTGACGATGGCGAGCGCCGCCGCCACCCACCAGAATTGCGGATAGTCGACGCTGAGAAAGCCGAGCTGCTTGGCGAGGAACCAGCCGCTGGTTCCGGTGACGATCGACAGAGTGGGCATGAGGAATAATGTCTTCGGCGTCAGCCGCGTGATCACCGCGCGGCGCGCCTCGAAAGGCGCGGCGCGCAGGATGGGGCCGACGACAAAGCCCATGAACAGGTCGATGCCTGTCCAGAGGCCGCCGGCAAGAACGTGGATCCAGTTCAAGAACCACAGATTGCCGATCGCGATCGCCGCCGCGATTACCGCGAAAGCGAGCGCCACCCAGGCAAAGTTGAAGAGATTGATCGGGGCGCCGATCGGCGCCGCCGCGGCTCTCGTCGCAACGCTCATCGAAGTCCCCCGATCATGTGTCCTCCAAGCGTAGACCAGGACGAAAATTTGCGGAAGCGCCGCGCCGAAGGGCTTTGCCCGGCCCATTTGACAGAGCAAGGGCCGCATGTCCCGATGCGCGCGCCTGAGCTTTCATGGAGCGGCCTTGAGCGTCGACACCAATCTTCCCGCGGCGCCCGCGTCGCCCGCGCCTGACCGCTGGGGCGCGTTCGCTCATGCGGCGTTCACGGCAATCTGGGCAGCGAGCGTCGTCGCCAATCTCGGCACCGCGGTGTTCGACACCGCCTCGGGCTGGATGATCGCCAGCCTCAACGCCAGCCCGCTCGCCGTGTCGCTGGTGCAAGTCGCGGTCTCGCTGCCGCTCTTCCTGTTCACGCTGCCGGCCGGCGCGCTGGCCGACGTGGTCAATGCGCGGCGGCTGCTCCTCGTCGTCGAGACCGGCGTCATCCTCGTCTCGGCGATTTTCGCCGGCCTCATCTCGCTTCGCCTGACCAGCGTCGGCGCCTTGCTGACCACGACCTTCCTGCTTGGCGCCGCCGGCGCGGTGACCTCGCCGGCCTGGGCGGCGATCGTGCCGCTGCTCGTGCCGCGCCAGGACCTCGGCAGCGCCACCGCCGCCAACAGCGCCGGCTTCAGCCTGTCGCGCGCGATCGGCCCGGCTCTCGGCGGCGCGTTGATCGCCGTGCTCGGCGTCGCCTCGGCCTTCTGGGTTTTCACAATCAGCAATTTCGGCGTGGTCGCGGCGCTGCTATGGTGGCGGCCGCCGCATAAAAGCGGCGAGAGCCTGCCTGCCGAGCGGTTTTTGAGCGCCGTCCGCAACGGCGTTCGCTTCGCCGCCAATAGCCGCTACCTCGACGCGAGCCTGGTCCGCGCGCTTGCGTACTTTCCCTTCGCCTGCGCCTATCTGGCGCTCCTGCCTCTAATCGCGCGCATGCAGATGGGCGGCGGCCCTGAAAATTACGGCCTGTTGTTGGGCGCGAACGGCCTCGGCGCGATCGGCGGCTCCTTCGCGTTGAATCCGCTCAAGGCGAGGCTCGGCGCCGACCGTCTCGTCGCCGCCGGGACCGTGGCGACCGCGATCGCGCTCGCGCTTTTCGGCGTTGCGCATAATTTAGCAGTCGCGACCGCGGCCTGCCTCATTGTCGGCGCGGCCTGGACGCTGGTTCTCTCGGTCCTTTATGTCTCGGCCCAGGTCTCGCTGCCCGATTGGGTGCGCGGG
>DATGLU010000096.1:0-2438 GCA_035294045.1 Roseiarcus sp.
GCATGCTCGACCTCGTCGCGGCGGTTGAAGGGAAACTCGTCATGACATTCGATCGAGAGGTAAAGCCCATGGCTCAGCCGCGGCGAGACATAATTGTCGAGGGCGTCTCGCGCGAGCTCTGTCAAAGCCTGCGATTCCCCCTTGGCGAGAGCCGCGATGATCGACGGCAATTGCCCGATGTGCCGCCAGTCGTAAAACGCATAGAGCAGGACATCGACGAGCTTGCCATCGTCGAGCTGGGCTCTGAGCGCCGGGCCGCCGCGCGGGTCCGGGATATCGACGATGATCGGCGCCTCGGCCGCCCGCCGCACGAGCTTCTCGAAAGTCTGAGCGATGTCGGGATAGGCCGAATGGCAGGCCCGGTCCTGATCGCATTCGCGGAAGAGCGCGGCAAAGGCGTCCGATGCGGCAAGCCCGTCCTCGACATAGGCCGCGACGGCAGGCGGGTAGACGGAATCGAGAATGACGGCGCGCGTCCCGTCTTGGCCGCGATCGAGCGATCGCAACGCGACGCGCGTGCCATAGGACGCCGCGAGAATATTCCATGACCGGTAATTGAGCCGCGCCACGAGGCTGTGGAGATCCTCGACATTGCTGCGCGTCGTGTAGCTCCGGAGATCGATCCCCGACTGGGCGAGCCGGCGATAGCAGCGCCGCGCCGCATCGGCCCATTGCTCATCGGCTGCCGCGGGCGCCAGCGGTTCGGCGAAGACGCGGTAGGCGGTGTCGGCGATTTCCGGACAATTCATCGAGGGCTCGGAAAGCCCGGCGCCGCGGGGATCGAAGACGACGAGGTCGCGCTGCCGCAGCCAATCCGTCCGATCGATCAGCGCCCACCAGCGGGCGATCCCGTCGCGATCGATGCCGGCGGGCTCGCCGGGACCGCCCGGCAGATAGATGACGGGATCGGCGGCACCGCCCACCGCGCCTTGAAAGATCACCAATCGCAGGTGAAGCGATCGCGAATGGGGCGCCCCCCAATTCTCCGGCACCGTCAGCACGCCGCAGCGCGCATGGCGGCCTTCGGGCACGGCGAACCAGCAGGAGATGAAGTCGAGCGTGCCGCCCTCTGCCGGCGCGGCGACATCGCGCGATGCGGTGCGCGGCGCCTCGCGACGCGGCGGCACGAGGAACCAGACGAGCAGCGAGACGAGCACGGCGAGGCCGACGCCGGCAGCGAACCCGAACATCCAGCGGCGGCGCATGAGCCGGTGCTTCTTCTCCAGTCCGGGGACTCACATCGGCGGCAAACGCAGGGCCGCGCTATTGGCCGATATTGACCACCTGCACGCGCCGGTTCGCGGGGTTCTTGGGATCTTGCGGATCGATCGGCATGTCCTGCCCGCGGCCCACCGCCTCCAGGCGGCTTGCGGGGACGCCGAGCTCATGGATGAGATAGTTGCGCACCGATTGCGCGCGCTGCTTCGAGAGGACGAGATTATGCTCGGGACGGCCGGTGCTGTCGGTGTGCCCTTCGACGAGGAAGTGATATTTCGAAAGCTGATCCGAATTGATGGCGCCGCCCAGCCGCTTGATCGTCTCCTTGGCTTCCTCGGAGAGCTCGGCGGAATTGAGCTTGAACTTGACGTCGAGCGCGACCGCCGGCATCGGCGCCGTCGATTCGGTCGCGGGCGTCGTCGTCAGCAGATGGAGACCGCGGAACTTGACCGGTGCCGCGCCCGGCTTCGGCGTCAGTCCCTGGATCAGCTCCTCGGATGTCGGATTGCTTCCGAATTGCTTGACCTGAGCGGTGACCGGCTGGGCGGCGAGGCCGAGCCCGATCGCAACGGCGGTCAGCAACAGGGCGCGCTTCATCGATCGATCTCCCCGAATGTGCGTGGAGGCCAATCTATCAGCGCGCGGCGCATCGCACCAGTGACCGATCGGCGCGGCGCGGCCACTCGCCATGAGGGCGGGCGAGCGCGGCACTGCTAGCGCGGAACGGTGTTGATGAAGGCGTGCGTCGCCATGACGCGCTTGCCGTCGGCACCCGCCGCCGCAGCCTTGAGCGCCGCCGTCAGGACCGGCAGATAGGTCTTGGCATTTTCCACCTCGTCCGACCGCGGCGCGAAGAGCGGCTTCGGCGAGGAGATGGCGATGATGAGATTGGGGCCGAAGGGCTCGCTGATCTCGTAGACCCGCTCGCCCTTGCGGCCCCCCGTTTTGGGCGCGCCGATGGTCACGGACTGGCCGCCCTTCATCGCATTGACGAGATGCTGCGGCGCCGGGAGCAGATGGATGACATTGGCGTCGTTGTCGAGGTAATCGACGTAGAGATAGCCGTCATAGGCGGTCGTCGCCGTCGCCGTCACCACGAGCGTATCGCCGGCCTTGTAGACGAGGCTCGGAATGTTGAATTGAAGGCGCGGCGCCGCCGCCTCGTTCTCCGCCGTCGCCCTATCTTGCAGCAGCTTGATCACCTCGCAATGCGGCCAGCC